>NZ_JBGBPT010000007.1:47256-153511 GCF_041106355.1 Streptomyces sp. BF23-19
CAGGACGCGTGGCGTGCGGCCCACGGGCGCGGTCAGAGGAGGGTGAGGGAGAGGACGCCGGTGTAGCTGCCGACGGGGGTGTACTTCGGGATGTCGAGGGACACGGTGGCGTCGGCGGTGAACTCCCCGCCCGTCATGTCACCTGCGGCGGCAGAGGCCAAGGTCGCGCCGTCCGTTCCGACGACGCCCGGGCTGCCCGCGGCGCACGTGCTGGGGCTGTCGCTCCGGGTGGAGCAGACGGGGGTCCACGTGAGCCGGTTGGCCTCGATCTTCCCGCGCGGTCCGGCGAAGTCGGTGACCTTGCCGGTGAGTGACCAGCCGGCCGTGCCGCCGCGGAAGTCCTTCACGGTGACGGTGCCCAGCTGTCCGGCCGAGGTGCCGCCGGTACCGAAGTCGACAGGGGGGAGCCGGACGGGGTCCGCGGTGGTGGCCATGGTCAGTACACCGGCTCCGACCGACGCGGTGAGCTGCCGTTCGGCCGTACCGGGGGCCGGCGGGTCGGTCGGGTCGGCCGGACCGGCTGCGGCGGAGACCTTCCAGGCCTGACCGGGCGAGCCGTCACACGTGGACTGGACGATCCCGGCGCCGGCCGTCGTGGATCCGCCCCGGACGGCGAGGCACTTGCCGCTGTGCTTGGCGACGATGCGTACGTACCCGTCGGGGAGGGTCTCGAAGCGCCAGCGCTGGTTGTCCCCCCAGCCGCAGTCGTACTGCTTGACCTCGGCGCCGTCGGCGGTCGACTTGTCCGCGACGTCCAGGCACTTGCCGCTGTGCTGGGCGAGGACGCGCACGTAGCCGTTGCTGTTGTCGGTGAACCGCCACTGGCTGTTCAGGGTGTCGGCGGCGCAGGTCTCCTGGGTCACCGGCACCTGGTTGTCGGAGGAGCTGCCGGGCACGGTGGCGCAGGCGCCGCTCCCCTTGTTGGTGATCGTCCGAGGGTCCCCGCCGGAGCCGGATATCCGGCCCGTCGCGGTGTCGATCGAGACCTGGGGGTACCACGGAAGGGTCATGGTCGTGGCCGTGGGGAACGCCAGCGGGAGCCACACGTACGTGGAGTCGTTGACGTGCTTCGGGTCGGACCACACGCCCGCCCAGCGGTCTCCCATGTAGAGGAAGGAGGTGGTGTCGCTGCCTTCCACGGGCAGGACGAACGCCGTCTGCGAGTGGTGGCCGTCGTGGCTTCCGACGTCCTTCATGGGCGACCACGGTCCCGCCAGGCTGGTGGCGGTGGCGTACTTCTGCTGGTTGGGGTCCCAGTAGCTGGTCCCGGAGGTGAGCATGAAGTAGACGTCACCGCGCTTGAACAGGGCCGGTGACTCGCGGTGCCGGCCCGGCCAGGGGTTGGCCACCAGGTCCTTCACCTGCGTGTAGTCGTCGGTGAGTTCGTAGATGTGCAGGTCGGCGTTGTAGTTGGCCGAGGAGATCATGTAGGCCTTGCCGGCGGCCTTGTCCTCGTACACGGTGATGTCGCGGGACATGTGCTCGGCGCCGGAGGCGTCCTTCGGGCGGAAGGAGCCCTTCCAGGTGTAGGGGCCGTCGATCGTGGAGGACACCGCCACGGCGGCGCGGGCCTCGGCGTAGGAGTCGTCCGCCTCCTTGTGCATCCACATGACGAACTGCTTGGTCTTCTCGTTGTAGAGGACCTTGGGCCGCTCGATCACGGCCGAACGGATCTCGGGGTCGGCCTCCTGTGTCAGGACGTGGCCGCGGGGCTCCCAATTCTTCAGGTCCTTGGAGCGGTACGCCGAGACGTAGCGGAACTTGTTGTCGTCGCCGCGGTCCTCACCGAACCAGTAGTAGTAGTCGTCGACTTGGAGTACGCCGCCGCCGTGGGCCTGCACCCCTTGTCCCGCGGTGTCCGGGAACTGGGTGCCGGGTTCGGTGGTGACGGGCGCCGCCAGCGCCGTCGGCGCACCACCCAGAACGGGGAGGAGCAGGCTCAGGCCGACGAGGACGGATCTCACTCTTCGCATGCAGATCCTTGATGTCACCGCGCGTACGTCGGGACCCGGCACAGGGGAGTCCCGCTCCCCATGTGCACAGGAACCAACATTTCTGCGCGTGAACCAACAACTTTCAGCAGAGGCTGGCGCACGCGTCACCCGAATGTCAACAGCTCGTAAACAAATTCGACATTCCGTGCATGACCCACGACCGCAGCGTCACCTCCCGGGGCGTCGCCCCCCGGTCAGATCGCGGTCGCCAGCGGCACGGAGATCTGCTTCAGCCAGGCACCGGCCGCGAAGTCCCGGGCCTTGATGACCACGCGGTCGCGGTGCACCTCCACCTGGAGGCCCTGGTTGAAGACGCCGGGGACCGTGCTCTCACCCCCCTGGCCGTTGTCGGCGAAGCCGGTCTGCACGGCCCCCGTGTTGATGACCGAGAACCCGTCCAGGTTCGCCGTTCCGGGCACGACGCGCCGCACGTACCAGTCGGACAGTGCCAGGTCCCAGTGCGTGTGTCCGCTGAACAGGAACACGTCGCGGTGGCGCCCCAGCAGCCCGAGGAGCGCGTCGGCCTGGAGGTAGTCGGTGGCGTAGAGCTTGTTCCGTGTGCCCGAGACCGTGTTCGGCAGGGGGTGGTGCGCGATCACCATGACCGGCTTGCGGCGTACGCTCCAGTGCCGCAGGCGCCCCTCCAGCCACCGCAACTGCCCCTCGCTCAGCCATACTTCGTCCCAGAGCTTCGGGTCGTGGTAGTGCATGTACCGCTCGGTGCCGATGGTGAGGACGGGGATGCCGCCGAAGGTGGTCTCGGCGTACACCGTGCCGCGCCCGGCGAACCGGTGGAAGCTGCGGAACAGGGAGTCCTCCGTGGCGCCGTTGGGCCAGGTGGCCAGGGAGAGCGTCTGCGGATCGGCGTACTTGGGGACGTAGAACTCGTGGTTCCCGATGGCCCACGCGAGCTCGCGCGGGCGCGGGCCGCGGTCCAGCACCTGCCGTACCGCCGCGTATTCGAAGTCGTAGCCGCGCGGGGTGATGTCGCCGGCGACCGCGAGCCCCGAGCCGTGCGGGGCGGTGGTCCGGATGTCGCGCAGGGCGACGGCGAAGTCTCCCAGGTCGCCCTGGATGTCGCTGATGACGTTGAACGTGGACAGTGGCGTGGTGGGGGCGTGGCCGAGCGGCTGCGCCGCGGCAGGCGGCGAGGTTGCGGCGCCGAGGGCGACGGCGCCGGCCGCCGCGGTGATCAGAGACCTGCGTTTCATGGTGTGCAGCCCTTCCGGTGGTGTGGGGCGCGATCGAGCGGCCCATGGGCGAGACGCCACATGTTTACGCAACCAATGCGGCGGGCGCGTGAATGACGGGCAACGCTTCTCCCGACCCGGCGCCCCCGGTGACGGGCCGCAAGGTCCGCCACCGGCGGTGCGTGCCACGCCGTCGGGACTACCCGCCCGCCGGGTCCGCGCGGAAGCTCCAGGACTGGTTGCGCCCCGTGTTGGGCCGGTAGGTGCCGACCGGGGCGCCGTCGGCGGTGGAGGCGCCGGTGACGTCGAGGAGAGTGCCGGTCGTGCTGTTGATCAAGGTGTGGTGCCCGTCTCCGGAGGTGGACAACATCCACTGCTGCTGTGCGGACGGTCCCGGAGGAAGCAGGGTGAGTTCGCCGTCGGCGACGGCGAGGGCCCGGCCGCTGCCCGCGTTCGTCACCCGGTACGAGGCCGTGCTGCTCCAGTCACCGGGCACCGACCTCGTGAGGGTCCACTGCTGCGTGGTGTCGGGCCGGTTCGGGGGGCGCTGGATCACGGCGCTGCCGGCCCCGGCCGGGGCGGCCGTGAGGGCCAGACCGCTGTGGTCGTTGACGAGGAGCCGGGGACCGGCCGCGGGGGCCGCCTGCTCGGGGTCGACGCCTGACGCGCCCGGTACGACGAGGGTGGTGACCGAGTGGGGGGCGAGGGTCACGGTGAGGCGCTTGCCGGTGACGGACACGTCGGCTTCCCGGTTGACGTTGCGGGTCGGGTCCGTGGTGTAGCGCTGGACCGGTGCGCCGGAGACGTCGCGGAAGCCGGTGAGGTCCAGGGCGATCGTCCGGGCCGAACCCGTGGGGTTGGTGTGCACCACGACCGCGCCCTGCCCACCGGGGCGCACTGCGGCCAGGGTGTGGTCGTCGTCCGTGCCGATGATGCGGGAGCCGGGCCTGATGAATCGGCTGTACTGGGCCATCGCCCAGTACTTCTTGTTCTTGCGCAGCGGTTCCTTCGCCGCGTGGGCCGGGGTGAAATCGGTCTGGATCAGGCCCCAGTTGGAGTCCTCGTGGGCCGGGGTCATGTTCTCGTAGTCCTCGACGGCCTGCCACAGCACCCAGGCCCGGGGTTCGAGCCGCGTGAGGTCGTCGGTGATGCGCTCGGCGAGGTCGAGGGCCGGGCTCATGTCGGTGAAGCTCTGCGGGACCGTGCCGCCGAGGTCCACCTCCGACATCCACAGGGGCTTGTGCGCGCCTTTGGCGATGTCCCGTGCCCCGCTGCGCCCGTTGGTCCCGTAGGTGTGGGTGTTGAGCCGTCCGACGGCGGAGCGGACCGTACTGCCGTAACTGTCCCAGTTGGCCCGGAACATGTCCGGGTCCGTCTCGTCCATCGCCGCGATCGGAGTGCGCAGCCCGCTGCGGTCCAGCTCGGCGCGCAGTGCCGTGATCATGCGGGCCTGGGAGTCGCGGGCCCAGTGCGAGCCTTCCTGGCGTCCGCCCGCGCGCCAGTAGGCGGTGCCCGGTTCGTTGACGGGCGACACGGAGGCGAAGGTGACGCCCGTACTGTTCTGCACGCGCTGCAGGGCCCCGGCCAGGTAGGCGGCGAAGCGCTCGTACTGGTCCGGGCGGAGGTTGTCGTGCATGGGGTCGACCGCACCTGAGACGAGCCCGCTGTGGGTCATGAAGTACGGCGGCGAGTTCGAGAACGCCTCGAAGGTGTCGGCGCCCCGGGCCTTGGCCGCCTTGAGCCACCAGCGCTGGTTGCCGTCGGCGTACGGGTCCCAGTGATCGGGGTTGTCCGGGTCCCAGCCGTCGGGCGCCCGGTGGCCGGGCCGGCTCCAGTGGCCGGGTACGGTTGCCCCGGCGCGCATGTAGGGCGCGGTCTCCGGGCTGTCACCGCCGCCGATGTTGTAGCGGGCGATGGTCAGGCCGAGCCCTTCGGCGCCGTAGAGGGCGTCGGCGAGCCGGTTGCGCTGGGCGTCGGGCCAGCCGCCCGTGACGTTGGCGAACCAGGCGAGCGCGGTGCCCCATCCCTCGAACGGGGCCTGCTGGTAGCTGGGGTCGAGGCGGACGGGGACCGCTGCCGGCCGGGCAGCGGCAGCTGCGTCCGGAGGTGACGCCGCACCCCCGACGAGGAGTGCGGCGACGACCGCGAGCGAGGTCGCGAGGGCGGTGCGCATGCGGCGCCGGGCGTCGCCCGGGGGCCTTCTTCTGGTAGCGAGCACAGCTGGTCTCCTGTCGGGAGCGGATGTGTACGTGGGGGAGGAGCGCCTGGCAGGGGCGCGCTGCTGCGTATCGGTCGCGGGATCGTCCACGGCCGTTCACGGCATCGGGGCGCACGAGCACGGACCCTGCAGGGCGCGCAGCATGATGTTTGCGTTAACATGAAGGGGCGGGGAGAGTGTCGAAGCGGTGGCTGGACATGTCAAGAGAGCCGGCGAGTAGCGCGAGCGCCCGCCCCTTCGGTGTGCGGCGCTAACATCCGTACGGGTGCACACGCACTCGGCTCGGAGTAGGGGTTCGGAGGTCCGGTTCACATGCCGCGCGAGGTCGGAGCAAGATCACCGAGGTCCCGTCCGCTGCGCCAGTCGCCCTCCATGGCCGATGTCGCCGCCATGGCGGGGGTCTCGTCGCAGACCGTCTCCCGCGTGGCCAACAACCGGGAGAACGTCGACGCGTCCACCCGCGAGCGGGTACTGGCCGCGATGAAGATGCTCGGGTACCGCCCCAACACGGCCGCCCGGGCGCTGGTCACCGGGCGGTTCGGCACGCTGGGCGTCATCAGCTTCGACATCAGCGCCTACGGCAACGCCAGGACCTTCGCCGCCATCTCCGACGCCGCCCGCGAGGCCGACCTGTTCGTGAACTTCATGGGAGCCCGGGCGCAGACCGGAGCCGCCGTGCGCCAGGCGTTCCAGCAGCTGATGGTCCAGTCCGTCGACGGCATCATCCTCATCGAGTCGCAGATCCTGGACACCCCCGAACTCCGGCTGCCGTCCACCGTTCCCGTGGTCTTCGCCGACGGGGACACCGGTCACCGCTACGCCAACGTCGACATCGACCAGGCCGAAGGCACCCGCAGCGTCGTCGCGCACCTGCTGGGCCTCGGGCACCGAACGGTCTGGCACGTCGCGGGGCCCCGCGACTCCTACGCGGCGCGCCGCCGGGCCGAGGCGTGGCACCGCTCGCTCAGGGAAGCGGGCACCGTCGTACCACCGCTGCTCTACGGTGACTGGTCCGCGGCCTCGGGGTACCGCGCCGGGCGTGAACTGGCCGCCCGCCCGGAAGTGACCGCGATCTTCGCCGCCAACGACCAGATGGCCCTCGGCGTCATGCGCGCCCTGCAGGAGGCGGGCCGGCGGGTGCCGCAGGACGTGAGCGTGACCGGATTCGACGACGTGCCCGAGGCCGCGTTCTTCCCCGCCCCCCTCACCACCGTCCGGCAGGACTTCGACGCCGTGGGCCGCCACTGCGTCGGACTGCTCCTCGATCAGATCGGTGGCGAGGCGGGCAGCCCGCGCAAGGCGTCGGTCGCGCCCGTCCTGGTGGTGCGCGAGAGTACGGCGGCCCCGGCCGGCTGAGCGGCCGGAAGCCGGTCCACCCTCAAGAGGTCCGGGCTTTCGCCTCCCTGGCGGCACGGCGCCCCGCCGCCACGGTGCCGAAGGTCTCGCGGTCGTCCAGGAAGCCCTCCAGGGCGAAGGTGGCGGCTCCGAGACTCACCGGGTTGTCCGGCACGGTGCTCAGCTGGAAGGTGAGCGCCTGGAGCGTCGCCGGTAGCGCGTGCGCCGCGATGACGTCGCGGGTCTGCCGCAGCAGTGGCTCGCCGAGGCGGTCGGCCACCCAGCCGCCCAGTACCAGGGCCTGCGGATTGAACAGGTTGAGGAGATCGGCCGCAGCCTCCCCCAGGTGGCGGGCGGTCCGCGCCACGGCTTCGACGGCCACGGCGTCGCCCCGCGCGGCGGCGCGGGCGACCTTGCTGACGACGGCGTCCTCGTCGGGGTCCAGGAGGGGGCTTTCCGCGTCCAGTTCCCGTACCGTGCGGGCGATGCCGCGGGTGCTGACGTAGGCCTCGACACAGCCCTGCCTGCCGCACCTGCACTCCCGGCCGCCCCGGACCAGGCATGTGTGACCCCACTCCCCGGCGCTGTTGGTCGCGCCCCGGTAGAGGGCTCCGTCGACCGCGATGCCCGCACCGACTCCCGCCCGGAGGGTCAGTACGAGGAGGTCGTCGACCTCGCGTCCGGCGCCGAACCACATCTCGGCGACGGTGCCGGCTTTGAGCGGGTTGTCGAGGTACAGGGGCATCGGGAGGCGCTCGGCGAGGAGGGAGCGCAGGGGCACGTCGCGCCAGGACCAGTAGGGCGAGAAGACGGATACACCGCCCTCGCGCTCCACGAGGCCGGGGATGCTGACTCCCGCGCCGAGGATGCGCGGGGAGGCGCCCGTGGCGTCCGAGAGGCCCTCGACCCCCGTGACGATGGCGTCGACCACGTCGTCCGGCCGGACATCGTTCTGCGGCAGCGGCAGCCGTACGCTGCGCAGCACCGTCAGCGCCAGGTCGAACAGCTCGACCTGGACGGACGTCTCCGCCACGTCGATCCCGACCAGCGCACCGCGCTCCGCGTTGACCGCGAGGCGGGCCCGCGGGCGCCCGCCCTTGGAGTCCTCGTGGCCGGCCTCGCGCAGGACTCCCGCCTCCAAGAGCTCGGCGACGAGGTTGGCCACGGTCGCGAAGGACAGGCCGGTCGCTGCGGCGACCTCCTGTCGGCTCACCGGGCCGGCGGCTGCGAAGACGCACCGCAGCGCGTCGAACCGGTTGCGGCGGCGGATGTCCTGGGCGGTGCGTTTCGCCATGGGTGCGTCCTTCCATGTCGCGGCAAAGGCCGTCGTCGGGTACGAGGCCGAGCTTATTCCATGCGTTGGACGATGTGTATTTACATGGGTTAGAAGAACTCTTAGAGTTTCGTCGCACAAGAGAGGAGCTACACCATGCACCTGACCGCACTGCCGTGCGCGCCCGTGCCGGGACGCCTGACCGAGGGACCCGTCTGGCACGCCGGACGCGGTGACCTGCTGTGGGTGGACATCACGGCGGGCCTCGTCCACCGGGCACCTCTGGTGGCCCGCGACGACGACAGCGGTCTGCCGGACCTGGGGGACAGGGCGACCGTCAGCCTCGACCGGCCCGTCGGAGCGGTCGCGCCCTGCGTGTCCGGCGGGCTCCTCGCGGCCGCCGGAACGTCCTTCCTGAGGATCGACGAGGCCGGGGTGGCCACGGAGTTCGCCGCCCCCGCCGTCCCCGACGACGGCACGCCGCGACGGTTCAACGACGCCAAGTGCGACCCGAGCGGGCGGCTGCTGGCCGGGACCATGGCCTACGACGCGACCCCCGGCGCGGGCACCCTCCACCGCCTCGACCCCGACGGCAGCGTGACGACCGTGCTGAGCCCCGTCACCGTCTCCAACGGCCTCGGCTGGAGCCCCGACGGCCGGCTGCTGTACTACGCGGACAGCCCGACGCATCGCGTCGACGTCTTCGACCACGACCCCGTCACCGGCGCCCTCTCGTGCCGCCGCCCCTTCGCCGACACCAGCCCTGCCGGCCTGCCGGACGGCCTGGCCGTCGACACCGAGGGCCGGGTCTGGGTGGCGGTGTGGGGAGCGGGACAGGTCAGGGCCTACACCCCCGACGGCGCACTCCACGCCGTCGTGACGGTCCCCGCCTCCCAGGTGTCCAGCTGCGCCTTCGCGGGCCCGGACCTGGACCTCCTGATCATCACCACCGCGTCCGACGGGCTGACGGCCGCGCAACTCGCGGCGGAGCCGCACGCCGGCCGGATCTTCATCTGCCGGCCCGGTGCCACCGGCCTGCCGGTCCCGCCCTTCGCCGACGACCCGGCGCAGCTGCCCGGGTCCTCCACCACCTCATACGACCCCCGAGGTTCCGCATGACGACCGACCCCCTGGCCCCCGCACTCGCCGTCGCACCCGTGATAGCGATCCTGCGTTCCCAGTCGCCACGCCACTTCGCCGCCACCGCCGACGCCCTCCACGAAGCGGGCATCCGGGCCATGGAGTTCACCCTCACCACACCGGGAGTCCTGCACGCGTTGCGCGAGTACGCCGAGTCCAAGCCGGCCGGTACCGCCCTCGGCGCGGGCACCGTCATGACCCCGGCCGACGCGATGCGCGCCGTGGAAGCCGGCGCCACCTACCTCATCACGCCGGCCACCTGCCTGGACGTCATCAGGGAGGCCCGTCGCCTCGGCGTCCCGGTGCTCCCCGGCGCCCTGACGCCGAGCGAGATCGTGGCGGCGTGGCGAGCGGGCGCCACCATGGTCAAGCTCTTCCCCGCCTCGGCCGGAGGCCCGGACTATCTGCGCGCCGTCCGGGCACCCCTGCCGCACGTCCCTCTGGTTCCCACGGGAGGGATCGACCTCGATCAGGCCCCCGCCTACTTCGCCGCCGGCGCGAGCGCCCTGGGCATGGGCAGCCCACTGATCGGGGACGCCTGCGAGGGCGGCGACCTGGACGCGCTCCGGGAACGCGCCGCCACACTGCTGGACGGCATCCGCTCATGACCGCGCTCGTCACCCTCGGGGAAGCCATGGCTGTCCTGGCCGCCGACCGGGCCGGTCCGCTCGCCTCCGGCAGCGCCCTCCGCCTGGGGTTCGCGGGGGCCGAGGCCACGGTCGCCATCGGCGTCAGCCGCCTCGGCCACGCTGCGTCCTGGACCGGGCGGGTCGGGGCCGACAGCGCCGGCACGATGATCCTCGACGGGCTGCGCGGTGAGGCCGTCGACGTCAGCCGCGCACGCGTCGACGACACAGCACCGACCGGACTCATGCTGCGTGAGCGCCGCACACCCGACCACACCCGTGTCACCTACTACCGGCGAGGACTCGCCGGCGCCCGCCTCGACCCCGAGGACATCGACCCGGAACTCGTCACCCGGGCCCGCGTCCTGCACGTCACCGGCATCACCCCCGCCCTCGGCGACGGGCCGCGGGCGGCCGTACGGCGGGCCGTCGAGCTCGCCCGCGCCGCCGGCGTCACCGTCAGCCTGGACGTCAATTTTCGGGCCCGGCTGTGGACCCGGGACGAGGCCGCGGCCGAACTGACCCAACTCGTCAGCCGCGCGGACGTCGTCTTCGCCGGTCCCGACGAGGCCTCGCTGGTCGTCCCCGAGGCCGACCCCGCCACCATGGCGCGCACCCTGCTCGACCTGGGCCCGCGCGAAGCGGTCCTGAAACTCGGCGCCCGAGGAGCCGTTGCGGTCACCCGCGGCGGCGAGGTCGTCCAGGACATCGTGCCGGTCACCCTGGTGGATCCGATCGGCGCGGGCGACGCCTTCGTCGCCGGATACCTCGCCGGGCTCCTCGACGGCACCGACCTCCCGGGCCGGCTCCTGCTGGCCGCGACGTGCGGGGCCTTCGCGGTGGCCTCGCCCGGCGACTGGGAGGGCCTGCCGCGGCGCGCCGAACTGGACCTGCTCCACGGAGCGGACGTCACCCGCTGACCGGTGCCTCCCGGCCCGGACGCCCCACCACCACTCGACGCCACCCCCACCCACTCCACCCACGAAAGACCAGCCATGAATCGATTCACAGGGCGAACGGCCGTCGTCACCGGCGCCTCGTCCGGCATCGGCGCGGCCAGCGCCGTACGTCTGGCCGCCGAAGGGGCCGCCGTCGTCCTCGCCGACATCGACGAGGCGGCGGGCACCGCACTCGCGCGGAAGATCCGCGACGAGGGGGGCCGCGCGGAGTTCGTGCCGTGCGACGTCTCGTCCGAACAGGACTGGCGCAGCCTGAAGGACCGCACCCACACGCTGTTCGGCCCGGTGGCCGTCGTGCACAGCAACGCCTTCACCCACACGCCCGCGCCCGCCCACGAACTGGCCGGCAGCGACTGGGACCGTGACATG
This sequence comes from Streptomyces sp. BF23-19, assembly GCF_041106355.1. Classification (NCBI taxonomy): domain Bacteria; kingdom Bacillati; phylum Actinomycetota; class Actinomycetes; order Kitasatosporales; family Streptomycetaceae; genus Streptomyces; species Streptomyces sp. BF23-19. The sequence continues at coordinate 58,361 of NZ_JBGBPT010000007.1, forward strand.
GCCGTCAACCTCAAGGCGCCCTACCTGGCCGTACGGACCTTCCTCGACGACCTGCGCACCGCCCGCGGGTCCTTCGTCGCCACCTCCAGCGTGCACGCACTGTGCAGCCTGCCGGGCCATCCGGCCTACGCCGCGGCGAAGGGAGGCATGTGCGCGCTCGTCCGCCAGCTCGCGGTCGAGTACGGGCCGGACGTGCGGTTCAACTCCGTGCTGCCCGGTCCGATCCTCACCGAGAACTGGCAGGACGTGGACGAGGAGGGCCGTCTGCTCTCCGCCCGTGCCACAGCCCTGGGACGGCTCGGCCACCCCGACGAAGTAGCGGCCGCCGTCGCCTTCCTCGCGTCCGACGACGCCTCGTACATCACCGGCACGAACCTGACCGTGGACGGCGGCTGGGCCGTGAAGAAGGAGTCCAAGTGAAGATCACCTCCCTGAGGACCTACCTCGTCGCCCCCCGCTGGTGTTTCCTGCGCGTGGACACCGACGAGGGCATCACCGGCTGGGGCGAACCGGTCGTCGAGGGCCGTGCGCACACCGTCGCGGCGGCCGTCGAGGAACTGTCCGACTACTTGGTGGGACAGGACCCGATGCGCATCGAGGACCACTGGCAGGTCCTGACCAAGGGCGGCTTCTACCGCGGCGGCCCCGTCCTGTCCAGCGCGGTCGCGGGCATCGACCAGGCACTGTGGGACATCGCCGGCAAGGCGCTGGGCGTGCCGGTGTGGCAGCTGCTCGGCGGCAACGTCCGGGACCGGGCACGGGTGTACAGCTGGATCGGCGGCGACCGACCGACCGACGTCGCGCAGCAGGCCGCCGCCCGCAAGGCCGAGGGCTTCACGGCCATCAAGATGAACGCCTCGCCCCAGTTGGAGCTGATCGACACGCCGCGGGCCGTCCGCGACATCGTCGAACGGGTGGAGAGCGTCCGCGCGGAGGTCGGCGACGACTTCGACATCGCCGTGGACTTCCACGGCCGTCTCACCCTCCCCATGGCACGGCGGGTGCTTCCCCTCCTCGAGCCGTACCTGCCGTTCTTCGTCGAGGAGCCGGTGGTTCCCGAGATGAGCGCCCACATCGGCGAGGTCGTGCGCTCCACCAGCATCCCCATCGCCACCGGAGAACGGCTGTACTCCCGGTGGGACTTCAAGCCGGTGCTCCAGCAGGGCATCGCCGTGGCCCAGCCCGACCTCTCGCACGCCGGTGGGATCTCGGAGGTGCGGCGCATCGCGGCGATGGCGGAGGCGCACGACGTCTCCCTCGCGCCGCACTGCCCGCTGGGCCCGATCGCGCTGGCCGCCTGCCTCCAGGTCGGCTTCGCCACACCCAACCTGCTGATCCAGGAGCAGAGCCTCGGGATCCACTACAACGCCGGGTCGGACCTGCTGGACTACCTCACGGACCGGTCCGTCTTCCGCTACGAGGACGGCCACGTCGCCCTGCTCACCGCACCCGGACTGGGCATCGACGTCGACGAGAAGGCCGTCGAACGCGCCGCCGAGACGGGCCATCGCTGGCGCAACCCGGTGTGGCGACGGGGCGACGGCTCCCTCGCCGAATGGTGACGTGTTGAGCCCCCGGGCGGTACGGGCACAGCAGCCGGCCGGGCGTCAGGAGGTCAAGGACTCCAGCCGTCGCCGAGTGGCCGGGCCGCAGACCCCCGGCGGGTCGTCACGGACGCCGTACTTCGCCTGGAACCGCTGCACCGCGTCGTCGAGGTGCTGGTCGTAGCGGCCTCGCTGGGGCAGGGACCACAACCCCAGCTGCGCCAGGCGCCGCTGCAGATCGGCGACCTGAGGACCCGTGTCGTGCCGGCGCAGCGTCGGCTTCTCGCCGGGTGCCGTCGGCGAGGCGGGGGAGGGCGGCACGGTGCTCGGACTGCCGGATCGCTGTCCGGCGGCCGGCGCCGCGTTCGTACCGGCGGACGTGTCCATGGCGGGCGCCGACGGAGCCGCCGAGGACGGTGTACGCACCGGGCTGCTCCCGGCCGTCGGCGGGGTGCGCCGGGGAGGACTCGGGGGCGGGCCGGGGGACCGGGACGCCTCGGGCGGCGTGGTCGCTTCGTCCTCCACATCGAGTACGTCGAGCCGGCTCGCGGGGGCCTGCGCCGTCGCGTCGCCGGTGCCCTGGCTCCGGGCGAAGGCGTACGTACCCGCGATGGCCGCGGAGCCGATCAGGGTGGCGAGGGCCGCGGTGACGCGCAGCGGTCGGCGTCGCTTCGTGGGCCGGTGCGCCCGGTGACCGGCCGACCTGCTCATGACAACGGGCTGGCCGATGGTGTCACCGCCGGGCGGTGGGCCGCTTTCGTGCGCGGCCTGTGCTGCGACCCACGACACCGTGGCGGTGTCCATGGTGCTCGGTTCGCCCCCCGGCGCGGGTTCGTGCGGGGCGATGTACGGCCTGACCCAGTCTCGGTCGAACCGCGCCGGGGCGGGGGCCCGCCCTGCGCCCGCGTCGTGGTGCGCGATGCCGCAGGCGCAGCGCAAGGGGTCACCGCATCGGGGGCAGAAAGGGGTGCTCACCAAACTCCAGTCGACTGTTCCGGGAAATGCAGAATGAGCCATCGGCGTGCCACGCCGTACAGCTCTTGAATTGTCGGGCCCACATGTCGGGGGTGTCCTGATGGCTGTCCGCTGCGGGACGACCGTGTGATGAAGGAGGGAGTGAACGGTGAATCTACTGTGTGCGGAGCTCCTGAATCCAGCCCAGTCGGAGCCCAGTTGATAACGATCGGCTAAACGTCCGACGGCGCCGCCCCGGGCCCTCCCGCCTGGAAGCGCACGGGGTGCTGATGTCTTGAACTGTTCGAACTTCTGTCAACAGGACGGGCTGACGCCTCCCCTGCCGGCCTTGGGCTGTCGGCGGGTGCCGTAGTCGATCGAGCAAGATCTTCGGTGTTGACTTCCTTGCGTGTGTCTCTGATTCTGTTCGCTGCGAGGTGGTTGCGGCCGCCATGGTCGAGGCGCGCCGGCCGGGGTTCTCCCCAGTGGTGATCGCGCGCCATCCAGCCGACGGCGGGCGAAATCGAGACCGGACCTCTGTGTGCGGAGAATTCCGGTAGATCGCCATGTCCGGATAAAAGACGTCCGCATTTTCGAGGACGGTTTCTGGAATTCTCACCGGGAAGAGCTATCGACGGGCATGTCGTGTCCTGAACAATAGGGCGACTTTCCCTCCCACCCAGGATGTCCCACGTGTCGACGAATCATCCCTCTGTTGTGAGTCGAATGACCGACCAGCAACTGTGTGACACCATCCGCACCGCGGACCCGGCCGCCCCGTCGGCCGGGACCGAGCTGCGCCGACGCCATGGTCCGAGGGTCTTCGCCTTCGCCCGAACGGTCTGCGGCGACCTGCTGCCGGCGCGGCGCGCCGCGGACCGCGCGACGGAGCGGTTCCTCGAGCTGCTGGCCGCCACGACCGACGTCCTGGACCAGCCTCCTCGCCTGTCGTTGCTCGCGCTGGTGTCCGCGTCCGCATCCCCCACACCGTCCGCGCCTTCCGGGGCGGGACCTGCTCCGCTGGATTCGGATCTGCAGTCGTTCGTCCGCAAGGGGTTCATCACCCTGTCACCCCGCACGCAGGCCGTCCTGTGGCATTCCGTGGTCGAACGGGAGCCGGACGAGCACGTCGCGACGATCACCGGTGACCGGCCCGAGTCCGTACCGGACCTGGCTCACCGGGCGTTGGCCGCGTGCCGGGACGCCTTCCTACGTGTCCACCTGCAGGCTCGACCCACCCCGCACTGTCCCGCGTACGCACGCATGCTGGACGCCGCCGCGGGGCGCGCCGATGTACGGGGGAACCCTGACCTGACGCGTCATGTCGACGGATGCCCCGGGTGTGCGGCCGCCCTGCGCGGTCTGGTCGCCCTCTGTGACACTCCTGGTCCGTCACTGGCCGGTTCCCTGCTGGGTCCGGCCGGCCCGCTCTACCTCTCCGCGGCGACCCGTACGGATCAGGACTCGGACACCGAGGACACGCTGTCCCTCCCGGTCGCGACCGCGGCCGGAGGCGGGCCGGAGTCGACCTCCGGCGACCGGAAACCGTCCGCCTTGGGACAGAGGCCGGTCGGGCGGATTTCCCTGGGTGTCGCGGCGGTCCTGATCACGGCGACGGCGATCGCCGTCGCCGTCCCTACGACCTGGGGGCCCGAACCGCCCGCCGCGGCCCGGAGGCAGCCACCGCGAGCACACGTCGAGGCGGGCGGCGCGGGGTCGCCGGCCCCGTCGGTGAGCAGGTCGCGGCCCTCCACATCCGCCTCACCCGCTCGTTCCCCCAGCGCGTCGCCGTCCGCGACGGGCCCGTCGCCCAGTGACGGGCCCACGCCCGCCCCCACACCGACCGGGGAGGCCGCGACGGCCGATCCTGTTCAACCCTTCAGGGCCTCGTCCTTCGTTCCGGCCGTCAATTCCGCCACCGGTCTGTGTCTGGACGTCCGCGGGGGCACCTTCGCCAACGGCGTCGACGTGGTCACCGCTCGCTGCCGTGCCGGAGCGCCGGTCCAGCAGTGGCGTCTGGACGAAAAGGGACTCCTGCGCAATGCCGCCAACCCGAGCTACTGCCTGGACGCACGCGGTTCCGCAGGGGACGGCGTGGGCATCTGGTCGTGCTCGGCATTCGGCCGGGCCGAGGGGAACAACCTGGTCTTCTCCACCGATGCGACAGGACGCATCAAGCCTCGGATCGCGCCGGGCTACGTCGTGACGTCCGGGAGTGGTGAGCCCGGAGCGCCCGTCACCTTCGGCCGCACGGGCCCGGCGGCCGAGCAGCGCTGGAACGAGCCCACCGGGCAAACGTCGTCGAGTCAGTAGTCAAACAGATTCAGACATGTTCCGATGTAAAACAACAGGGCGGGGTCCGTCCAGGTTCAGGCCTGCGGCGGCGCCGTGCCGTACGGCCGCCCGTCCAGCACCTTCGGCGATTTTCGCCCGGCGGCCGCTGTTGGGGCGATCCTGCCGCGCTGTGGCGTCCCCGGAGGTCACGGGGGTGCATCAATCGGAAACCCTCGGTTCACGCTGTTGACTTATGGCGGAAACGGCGCTTTTCTCTGTTGCATCAAGTTTGAAAACGGCCGACTGTGGCGGATTCCCAGTGAGGGGTCCTCCGTCGGGGACTCGTCGGCCAAGGCCGGACATCTCTCCCTGCGAGTCTCCAGGGACCCGCAGCCCCGGGCGGCGCTCACGACGGCGGCCGGACCGAACCCCACCCCATCGCACGTGCCCCACTGGTCGCCCGGTGCGACCCGTTCAAGCAAAGGGATCGACATGCTCACTCACCACCACCGCCGTCCGGTAGCGGCCGCGGCCCTGGGCCTGGCCACGATGCTCGTCCTGTCCTCGTGTTCCAGTGGCCAGGAGACGACGGGCGGCACCGCGGACGTCGGGAAGGTCGACGGGAAGATCTCCCTGACCTATCTGCAGAAGCAGGGCGACCAGGAGTACTTCATCGGCGAGGCCGCCGGCGCGAAGGCGAAGGCGAGTGAGCTCGGGATCGACCTGAAGGTGGTGAACCTGGGCAACGACGCGAACAAGACGGTGAGCGAGGCCCAGGCGGCCATCTCGCAGAAGAGCAACGGGCTGATCGTCGTCGTTCCCGACCCGGCCGTGGGCCCGCAGGTCGTACAGCTGGCGAAGACCGGCAAGGTGGCCCTCCTGACGTCGGACGACCAGATCTGCAGCAGCGGCCCGGACCCCTCCGCGTGCGGCGCCGACGACCTGGTGCCCCGCATCGGGTTCAGCGGCCGGCAGATGGGCGGCGAGGTCGGCAAGCGAGCCGCCGAGGAGTTCAAGAAGGCCGGCTGGAACCCGGCGGAGACGCGGACGATATCGGCCTGGAAGCAGGACGTCACGGTGTGCACCGACCGTGTCGACGCCTCGAAGAAGGCGTTCGCGGATGCCGCGGGCACGCCGGTGCAGAACATCGACGTACCGACGGACAACTCCCCGACTGGCGCCCAGGACAAGATCGCCGCGACGATCACCGCCAACGCCTCCGTCAAGCACTGGGTGGTCTGGGGCTGCAACGACGAGAACGTCCAGGGCGGGGTCACCGCCCTGGAGAACGCCGGCTTCACGGCCGACAACGTGATCGGCGTCGGCCTCGGCGCCTACCTCGCCTGCAAGAACTGGAGTTCCGGCAAGCCGTCCGGGATGAAGGCCGCGCTCTTCATCAACGGCCGGGACGTCGGCGCTCTGGCGGTGCAGACGATGTACGACAAGCTCAAGGACGGCAAGGACTTCCCCAAGGAAGCCTTCGCCCCGACCAAGATGGTCGACGCCTCCAACTGGAAGGACGCGGGCGTCACCTGCGGCTGAGCCCGAGCCCGAGCCCGATGCCAGGACGGGTACGGCCCGCCGCAGCGGTGGCCGTACCCGCCCCCCGTCCAGACCACCACCGCCGACCGGCAGCGTCGCCGGTCCGAACGCCCCACGTAACCCCAGCTTGCGAGGCCCCCATGACCACAGCCGGTACAGAGCCACCCGTCCCCGACCGGGATCCCGGCGAAGAGATCTCCGTCGAGAACATCACCAAACGGTTCGGTGCGGTACAGGCGCTCAGCGGCGTCACGCTCACCTTCCCCCGGGGCCGGGTGACCGCCCTCATGGGGGAGAACGGCGCGGGCAAGTCGACCCTGCTGAAGATCCTCACCGGTGACCACCAGCCCACCGAGGGGAACATCCTCTGGGACGGGCGTCCGCGGACCCTGTCGTCACCGCACGACGCCCACAAGGCCGGGATCCGCATCATCCCGCAGGAGCCCGAGATCATCCCGCACGTCTCGGTCGCCGAGAACGTGTACGCGGGGGCCCTGCCGCGCACCGCCCTGCGCCGCCTCGACCGGGCAGAACTGCGCCGCCGCATCACCGCGGACCTGGCCCGGCTCGGATTCGAGAAGGTCATCCACCCCGACCAGCTGGGATCCGAACTCACCCCGGCACAACGCCAGTTGGTGGAGATCCTGCGCGCGCTGACCGGTGAGGCCAAGGTCATCGCCTTCGACGAGCCCACTTCCTCGCTCTCCGAGAACGAGGTCGAGGCGCTCTTCGGCCTGATCGACCGGCTCCGGGACCAAGGCATCGCCGTCATCTACGTCTCCCACCGCATGAAGGAGATCTTCCGCCTCGCCGACCGCATCGCCGTGCTGCGCGACGGCACGGTCGCCGGAGTGCTGGAAGCCCGCGACACCAACGAGGGGGAGGTCGTCCGCCTGATGGTGGGCCGTGACCTGTCCTCCCTGTTCGTGCGACAGGACGTCGCCCGCGACGAGGTGGTCCTGCAGCTGGAGGGCGTCACCACGGACGACGTGAGCGGTATCGACCTCCACGTCCGTGCCGGCGAGGTGGTCGCCCTGGCCGGACTCATGGGGGCCGGGCGGTCCGAGCTGGCCCTCGCCCTCGCCGGCGACCGGCCCATCCGATCGGGCCGCGTCTGCGTGAACGGCCGCCCCTTGCGTCTGCGCAGTCCCCGGGACGCGATCCGAGCGAGCATCGGACTCGCCCCCGAGGAGCGCAAGGCCCAGGCGCTGTTCCTCCACCGCTCCATCCGGGACAACACCTCCCTGGTGAGCCTGGACCGGCTGCGCCGCTGGCGCTTCGTCCAGAGCCGCCAGGAGAAGGCGGTGGCGCAGGACTTCTCCGACCGGCTCCGGGTGCGCACCCCCTCGATCGAGCACGAGGTGCGCAAACTGTCGGGCGGAAACCAGCAGAAGGTCGTGCTCGCCCGCTGGCTGCTGCGCAAGCCCAAGGTCCTGATCCTGGACGAGCCGACGCGCGGGATCGACATCGGTGCCAAGGCCGAGATCTACCGCATCATCGCCGACCTCGCCCGTGAGGGGGTCGCCCTACTGGTGATCTCCTCCGAACTCCCTGAGGTCCTGGGCCTCGCCGACCGGATCGTCGTGATGCAGAACGGTCGCATCACCGGCGAGCTCAACCGGTCGGAAGCCACCGAGGAAGCCATCCTCAACCTCGCCATGGCGGACGACCTCGCCCCCGCCGCATCCGACCGACCGCTCACCGACTCCGCCGATGGAGACGCTCGATGACCACCACCCAGACGCCGGCCACCACCGAGAACCTTCCCGCTCCGGCGCGGAAGACCGGAGGAGCCCTGCTCACCTCGCTCGGCGGGCAGAACCTCAGCCTGATCGGCGCACTCGTCCTCGTCCTGGCCCTGTTCGGGGTCCTCAACGACAACTACCTCAGCCTCGCCAACATCCAGGTCATCGGCGAGGCGGTGACGATCACGGGGCTGCTCGCCATCGTCCAGACGGTCGTGATCATCTGCGGTGGCCTCGACATATCCGTCGGCTCCCAGGCCGGCCTGGCGTCTGTCGTGAGCGCCATGGTCTTCACGTCCGGCGGATCCAACCCCTACCTGGGGATGGCCGCCGCGATCGGAATCGGCATCCTCGTCGGTGTGGTCAACGGCGTCGCCATCGTCTACGGCCGGGTCAACCCCACCATCGCGACGCTCGCGGGCCTGGCCGCCTACAAGGGCGTGGCCCAGCTCGTCTCCGACGGCCGCGCGCAGGGCTACGTACTCAACGATCCGCTCTTCGTGTTCCTCGGCCGGGGCAAGATCGCCGGGGTGCCGGTGATGATCTGGATCCTGGTGATCGTGGCGCTGGCGGTGCACGTCATGCTCAAGTACACGGACATCGGCCGCAACATCTACGCGATCGGCGGCAACGACACCGCGGCACGCCTCGCGGGTATCAACATCAACAAGTACCTGGTGGCCGTCTACGCACTCATCGGTGTGGTCGCGGCGATCGCGGGCATCCTACTGACCGCGCGGACCGGCTCGGGGCAGCCCGTCTCGGGAAGCGAGGGCCTCGAACTCAAGGCCATCACGGCGGCCGCACTGGGTGGATGCGCCCTCAAGGGCGGCAAGGGCGGGATCGGCGGCACGCTCCTGGCGGTGGCGCTGCTCGGCGCGCTGGAGAACGGCCTCACCGTCGAGGGCATCAACACCTTCTGGCAGAACGTCGCCCAGGGCGCCCTCCTCGTCGCCGCCGTCGTCATCCAGCAGCGCCGCAGCGGGGAACGGGCTGTCGGCCTGCCTCACTGACACGGGCGGGCGCGACGCCGGTGCGGCGCGGCCGGTACACCGAGGGACCGAGGTCCGCCTTGGGAGGGGCGGGCCTCGGTGAGCGAAAAGGCCATCGGCCTGAAACGCGATCAATCACACGGAGGGCGAGGGGATCGGGGTCAAGTATTTCGGTACGTGCCGACGCTATTCGACTTAAGCGCTCGCGCGGACAAAAGGCGGGGACGGCCACCGGGGCTGGTGGATCGGATACGCAATCCGGCAAATCCGCCCTTCGGTACGAAAGTTCGGGGAAGGTCCTGAGGAACCGCTTGCCCACCCTTATTGGACTCAGTGTACAATTGATCTCTGTCTGGAATTTGCTAGAGATCATTGGGTGGGACTGTGACGGAGTCGGCACCGCTGGCGGCCCAGCGGCGAGAAGTCATCCTCGATACCGTGCGCCGCAAGGGAGCGGTGCGCGTTGCCGCGCTCGTGGAGCAGCTCGGGGTGTCCGACATGACCATCCGCCGCGACCTGGACGTGCTCGCGAGGGCCGGATCGGTCGAGAAGGTGCACGGCGGGGCGGTGAGCACCTCCGGGACCACGGGCGACGAGCCCGGGTTCGAGACCAAGTCCACCCTCAAGTCGGCGGCCAAGGCCGCGGTCGCCGAAGCGGCCGCACAACTGGTCCAGCCAGGAAGTGTCGTGGCCATCTCCGGCGGGACGACGACGTACGCCGTCGCCCACCGTCTGCGCGACATCGCGAACCTGACCGTGGTGACCAATTCCCTGCCCGTCGCCGAGCTGCTGCGGTCGTTCGGGAGGGAGGACGGCTCCGCGGCCCCGACCCTGCTGGTCACGGGCGGGGCTCCCACCAAGTCCGCCTCCCTGGTGGGGCCGTTGGCGGACCAGGCGATCCGCTCCCTGCAGGTCGACCTCCTCATCGTCGGCGCGCACGGCGTTTCCGAGCGCGCCGGGGTGACCACTCCGAACCTCGCGGAGGCGGAGACCAACCGCACCCTGATCTCCGCCGCGACCCGGCTGGCGGTTGTGGCCGACCACAGCAAGTGGGGCGTCGTCGGGCTGAGCCGGTTCGCCGACCTGTCCGAGATCGACTACTTCGTGTCCGACGACGGACTCGCCGAGCAGGCGCGCACCGTCCTCGGTGAACAGGTCGGCCGGCTGATCCTGGCGGAGACTCAGGGGACGTGATGGACGAGCGGCCACCTATGACCGGTGAAATCGCCCGTCAGGGCTCGAAGCGGTAGCCGAAACGCAGACCAGGGCGACGTCCACGACGGCGACGTCAGGGCGCGGTTCCTGAGGCGGACCAGCCCGTCGTCGTCGCCGCCGTCGTCGCCGTCGACGACCGCGTGGACCTCGTACCCGTAGCGCCGCAGGGGAGCGATGTGGCCTCGCGTGCCCATCGTCCGCCTTCACCCGTACTGATCCGGCGCCATGCGCGCCGGCGCCCAGAAAACGTCGTTCCGAGCCAAAGTGGCATTTCTGCACTCTTGTGACGGGGGTGTCGCACGTTTGACCATGTACCAGGCGGCTGTCAAGTAATCGCGGCGGGCGAGAAGCAAGACTGAAATGCGTGACGCTGCACGCCACTTGGAGCGCCGAGCGGCGGTGCAATGTATTCGTCGACACCTCTTGGCTGCATATACCGCGTGGCGTTATGGTCCGCCGTACGGTCGAGCGACAGGAAAGCGGGGAACGGCGACAGTGTCGGAACAAGGGCGGCTCGTGGCCGGCCGCTACCGGTTGGTGCAGCGAGTCGGCCGCGGCGGCATGGGCACCGTCTGGCGTGCCGAGGACGAGCTCCTCGGACGGCAGGTGGCGGTGAAGGTGCTCCACGTTCCCCCGCACGTGCCGGACGATACGTTCCGCATGCTCCACGAACGCACGCGCCGCGAGGCGCGCAGCGCGGCCCGGATCGCCCACCCCCATGTGATCGTGGTGCATGACGTGGTCGAGGACGAGGGCCTGCCGTGCATCGTGATGGAGTACGTTCCCTCGATCACCCTGGAGGACGCACTGGAGCAGCGGGGTGCGCTCCCGACGGCCGAGGCCGCCCGGATCGGCCTGGCCGTCGTCGAGGCGCTGCGTGCGGCCCACGACATGGGCGTGTGGCACCGCGACGTCAAACCGGCCAACATCCTGCTGGGGCAGGACGGCCGGATCGTCCTCACCGACTTCGGTATCGCCGCCGTGAGCGGCACCGAGACGCTCACCAGGACCGGCGAACTGGTCGGCTCCCTCGCTTACCTCGCTCCGGAACGCTTGCGAGGTGGTGACGCCGGGGCCGCCGGTGACCTCTGGTCCCTCGGCATCACGCTGTACCGGGCCGTCGAGGGTCGTCATCCCTTCGACCGGGAAGCGCCGATCGAGACGGCGTACGCCGTCGTCAGCGACCCGCACACGCCGCCGGCCGACGGGAGCATCCTCGCGTCCCTGATCGACGGGCTGCTCGTGAAGGAGCCGGAGCAGCGGACCGGTCTGACCGAGGCGGAGCGACTCCTGCGCCGCGCGGCGAAGGGTGGGTCCGCCGGTCACGGCACGTCGTCCAACCCGCTCCACCGGGCCGCCCGCCCCGGCCGCCGCGTACGCGGGGGCCTCCTGTGGTCCGGCGCGGCGGCCTTGGCCGCGGCGGGTGCCGTGACCGCGGCACTGCTCTGGCCCGGCGCGCTCTTCGGCGACGGGTCCGCACACCGTTCGGGCGGTCGTGGAAGCACGGCAGCGCCGTCGCCCCCCGACGGCTACCGCCTGCAGGACGGTGGCGGGGTCACCTTGCCGGTGCCCACCGGCTGGAGCCGCGACGAGCTGGCGGGAGGAGAAATCGCCTTCGTCGATCCGTCGGGCCTCCTCGGGCTGCGCGTCAAGGCCGACGCCTTCGCGGGCGCGGACGCGCTGGAGCACTGGCGTACGACGGAGGAGGAGCAGACGCGCCGTGACAACCCTGGCTACGAGCGCGTGCGGATGACGGCGAGCACCGTCCACGGCAGGCCGGCGGGGTACTGGGAGTTCACCTTCAACGGCAAGGTGCGCAAGTTCCGTGCGGTCGAGGTGGCCTTCGCCGACAACGCCGGTACGCAGTACGTCGTCTACTTCTCGGCGCCGGATGCGGAGTGGGATCAGCACCGACCCGTCTTCGACACGGCCGTCGAGGGGCTACGTCTGCCGACTTGATCCCACAACCAAGCCTGCAGTCACATGGTTGCGGGTTCGTCCGCCTCCCTGCCCCGTAGGGTCGCGACAGCTTCGGCCGGCGGGCGAGCGCCTGGGAGCGCCGTACCGGAAGGCCGACCCCGCGCACCGACTGTGCGCGTGAAGGCCCCGAGCCCGTCCTGCCGTATCGGTCTCTGTCGACCGGTTCACCACGGTCCCCGGCGGTCTCCGGCACGGGCCTGTCGGCTTCGCCGCGCCGTTCCTTCCCTTCCCGCCGCCGACCGTCGGTCGGAATCGTCATCACCCTCTCCTGCAAGGACACATGCCCATGCCCCTCGCCATACCGCCGTCACCCGCCGGTCGGCCGGTCCGCCTCGTCACCGCCTGCACCAGCGCCCTGCTGGTCGCCGGTCTTGCCGCCGCCTCCCCGGCAGCCGCCGCCGACTCGGTGTCGTACGACTTCGAGTCCCCCTCCCAGAAGTTGCCGTTCATGGCGATCAACGGCTTCGGCCGTGTCCTCGTAGGACCCGCGCCGGGAGGGAAGTCGGGGCAGGCCGCGCGAGTGAACATCCCCAACGACGGACGTTCGTTCAAGTCCGAACTGGTCATCAAGGGTCTGGACGCGGGCAGTCATCGCTTCGGCTTCGCCAACTACCTGCCCGGTGACTGGCAGGAGCGGGACCTCGACACCATCGTCGCCCAGTGGTTCAGCACACAGGACGACGGCGAGGGCATCAAACCCGTCGTCGCCCTCTCGGTCCACGGTGGCGACTGGCAGCTGAAGGTCCACTGGATGAGCAACGGTGAGATACAGGAGACCGTCATCCCGCTCGGCGCCGCGCGTCCGGGTCATTGGAACCGATGGACCTTCGACATCACGTGGTCCTCCGCGGGCAAGCCCGGATCGATCGCCGTCACACGGGACGGCGTCACCATCGGCTCGCACCAGGGCGCCAACAACTACCATCGCGGCGAACCGCCCCACTTCAGGATCGGCGCCTACCGCCCCAACTGGCGTCCGGAGAAGGGGCCGTCGAAGCGGGTCGGAGCATCGGAAGCGGTCCTCTTCCTCGACGACATCGCCGTCACCAGCACGGCCGCCGACTCCCGACCGGACGTCCGTGCGACCGCACCCGGTGGTGCCGCCTCCCGTTCGGCGTCCCCGGCGCCTTCGACCGGTGCGACCCCCACGGGATCGCCCTCCACCTCCTCGTCCGCCCGGGCCGGCGAGGCGCCGGTCGGCGGTGACACCGCTGTCGGGGCGACAGCGGTGGAGGCGCGTACCGACGCAGCCGCACACGGGAGCGCCGGCTGGATCGGCGTCGTCGGGGGCGTCGTGGGCAGCGCCGTGGCCCTGGCAGGAGGCGCTTTGGTCCTGCTACGGCGGCGCACCGCGAAGGGCTCGCCCGGCAGCGCACACCGCCGGACGCGCACCTGACACGTCCAAACGTTGACTTTAGTTGTTTTCTGTTTACTCTTGTCGACGTATGGCTCGCGACAGCGCCGTACCGTACTCCGAGAGACGGGCACGTTTCCGTGAAGAGAACCTCGACGAAGCTCGCGGACGGCCGCGAGCTGATCTACTTCGACCTCGACGAGAGCGCCGAGCGCGACACGGTCGACCGGCGTGCGCCGGAGCCCGTCGACAGTCATCCGGAGCTGCGCCTGGATCTGGCGACCGGAGACTGGGTCACGATCGCCTCGCACCGCCAGGGACGCGTCCATCATCCGCCGACCGACGCGTGTCCCCTGTGCCCCTCGGGGAACGGGCGCCACAGCGAGATACCGGCGGCGGACTACGAGGTGGCCGTGTTCGAGAACCGCTTCCCCTCGCTGGCGGGGCGCTTCGGACGCTGCGAAGTCGTGTGCTTCACCCCCGAGCACGGTGCGAGCTTCGCCGACCTGACCGAGGACCGCGCCCGGCTCGTACTCGACGCCTGGACGGACCGCACCGAGCGGCTGTCGTCCTTCGCCGGCATCGAGCAGGTGTACTGCTTCGAGAACCGCGGCGCGGAGATCGGCGTGACGCTCGCGCACCCGCACGGGCAGATCTACGCCTTTCCCTTCGTCCCGCCGCGGACCGCCAAGATGATCGCCGTCGCCGGCACACACCGGGCCGTCACCGGCGGGAACCTCTTCGAGGACCTGCTGTCCGAGGCTCGGGCCGCCACGTCGCGCGTGGTCCTGGCGGGGGAGCACTGGACGGCGTTCGTCCCCTATGCCGCCCGCTGGCCGTACGAGGTGCACCTCTACCCCCATCGCCGTGTCCGTGACCTCACCCACCTCACGGAGGCCGAACGCGCCGAGTTCCCGGAGATGTACCTGGAGCTGCTGCGCAGGTTCGACCGGCTGTTCCGTCAAGAGGGGGAGCCCGCGCAGATGGCCCCCACCCCCTACATCTCCGCCTGGCACCAGGCGCCGAAGACCGGCGGCCAGGAACTGGCGCTGCACCTGGAGCTGTTCACCGTGCGCAGGTCGGCAAGCAAGCTCAAGTTCCTCGCCGGGGTCGAATCGGGCATGGACTCCTTCGTCAACGACGTGGCCCCGGAGGCCGCTGCCGCACGACTGCGAGAGGTCGCGTCATGAGCCGGTACCTCGTGACCGGGGGAGCCGGCTACATCGGCAGCGTGGTCGTGGCCCACCTCCTCGAAGCCGGCCACCGTGTGACGGTGCTCGACGACCTGTCGACCGGCGTACCCCAAGCCGTCCCGTCGGGCGCCGAGTTCGTCCGGGGCGGTCTCGCGCACGCCGCTGCCCTCCTGTCCGCCGACTACGCTGCGGTCCTGCACTTCGCCGCCTCCTCGCAGGTGGCCGAGTCCGTACGGGATCCGGACAAGTACTGGCGCAACAACGTGACCGGTTCGCTGGAGCTGATGGCCGCCATGCGGCACGCGGAGGTGGGCACCCTGGTGTTCTCCTCCACCGCCGCGGTCTATGGCGAACCCGAACAGCTGCCGATCACCGAAGACGCCCGCACCGCGCCCACCAGCCCTTACGGCGCGACCAAACTGGCTGTCGACCACCTGATCACCGGCGAGGCCGCCGCGCACGGGTCGGCCGCCGTGTCCTTGCGGTACTTCAATGTCGCGGGCGCCCACGCGGGCCATGGCGAACGCCACGAACCCGAGTCGCACCTCATCCCGCTCGTCCTCCAGGTGGCTCTGGGCCGGCGCCCGCACATCGACGTCCACGGCGACGACTACCCCACGCGCGACGGCACCTGCATACGCGACTACATCCACGTCGCCGACCTCGCCGAGGCCCACCTCCTGGCTCTGGAGGCAGCCCGTCCCGGAGAGCACCTGATATGCAATCTGGGCAACGGCGAGGGCTTCACGGTCCGGGAGGTGATCGACTCGGTCCGGCGGGTCACGGGGCGCCCGATCCCGGAGGTCGTCCGCCCCCGCCGTCCCGGCGACCCCGCGGTACTGGTCGCGTCCGCGGACCGCGCGCGCGAGCGCCTCGGCTGGCGGCCCCGCCGCACCGACCTGGACTCCATCGTGGCCGACGCCTGGGCCTTCGCACGTGAGGTGACCGCATGAAAGAGGCCTTCCGGCGCATCTACGGCGCCTACCCGGAGGGGGTCTGGGCAGCGCCCGGCCGGGTCAATCTGATCGGCGAGCACACCGACTACAACGACGGCTTCGCGCTACCCATCGCCATCCCCCAGCACACCCTGGTCGCGGCACGGCGGCGACAGGACGGCCGGTTGCGGCTGCACAGCGCCCAGGGGGACGGCCCGGTCATCGACCTCCACGTCGACCGACTCACCCCCGGCGCCGTCACCACATGGGGCGCCTACCCCGCCGGCGTCGTCTGGGCGCTGCGCGAGGCCGGGCACCGGCTCGGGGGCGCCGACCTCCACGTCGACAGCACGGTACCCGCCGGCGCGGGCCTTTCGTCCTCCGCCGCGCTCGAGTGCGCGGTCGCCTTCGCCTACAACGACCTCTACCGGCTGAACCTGAGCGCACCCGCCCTCGCTCTGATCGGCCAGCGTGCGGAGAACGGCTTCGCCGGTGTGCCATGCGGAGCCATGGACCAGTTGGCCTCCGCCTGTTGCACGGCCGGGGCGGCCCTGCATCTGGACATCCGCGCCGGCGGCCACGAGCAGGTCCCGTTCGCCCCGGAGACCCAGGGGATGAGCCTGCTGGTCGTCGACACCCGCGTCAAGCACGACCTCGGGGACGGCGCGTACGCGGCCCTGCGGGCCGGGTGCGAGCAGGCCGCACGTCTGCTCGGGTTGGCGGCACTGCGCGATCTCACTCCCGCGGACCTGCCGCGGGCGGCCGGAGTGCTGCCCGCCCACCTGGTGCCCTTGGTCCGGCACGTGGTGACGGAGAACGCACGGGTCACCGAGGCCGTCACGCACCTTCGGGCCGGTCATCTGGCGAAGTTGGGGCCGATCCTCACGGACGGCCACGCGTCGCTGCGTGACGACTTCCGGATCTCCTGCGCGGAGAGCGACCTCGTGGTGGCCACGGCCCTGGCGCACGGAGCGCTCGGAGCGCGCATGACCGGTGGCGGTTTCGGCGGGTCCGTCATCGTGCTGGCGGAGGAGGGCCGGGTGGAGGCCCTCGGAGCCGCTGTCACCACCGCGTTCCGTGCGGCGGGGTACCAGGCTCCGCACCTGTTCCCGGTCTCCCCGGCCGCCGGCGCCCGGCGCATTGCGTGAGAACACGGTGAGGCCGAAGCCCTGCGACGTAGACTGTTCGTTCGTGAGGGATGCCGTGTGACTTTGGCGGCGTACACGGACGGTGCGCAGAGGAACGGGGAACGAGATCGTGACCGAGTCAGCACGCCTCGCACCGCAGCGGCGGGCTCTCATCCTGGACATCGTGCGCCGCGAGGGTGCCGTGCGGGTGGCCGATCTCGTGGAGCAGCTGGGCGTCTCCGACATGACCATTCGCCGCGACCTCGACGTTCTCGCCCGCACCGGTTCGCTGTCGAAGGTGCACGGGGGCGCCATCAGCGCCTCCGTCACCACGGGGGACGAGCCACCGTTCGAAACGAAAGCCGGTCTGGAGTCGCGGGCCAAGTCGGCGGTGGCCGAGGCGGCCTCCGCTCTCGTGAAACCGGGCAGCGTCGTGGCCATCTCCGGCGGAACGACCTCTTACGCGGTAGCGGCCCGGCTCCGGGACGTCGCGGGTCTGACGGTGGTGACCAACTCCCTGCCGGTCGCCCAACTGCTGCGGCCCACCGGGGCCGAGTCCGGCCCCACGGGTCCCACGCTGCTCCTGACCGGCGGCACTCCCACCAAGTCGGCCTCGCTCGTCGGACCTCTCGCCGACCAGGCGATCCGCTCCCTCCAGGTGGACCTGCTCATCATCGGCGCCCATGGCGTGTCCGAACGCGCCGGCGCGACGACTCCGAACCTCGCGGAAGCCCAGACCAACCGCGCGCTGATCGACTGCGCCACTCAGGTGGCCGTGGTCGCGGACCACACCAAATGGGGCGTCGTCGGTCTCAGCCGGTTCATCGCCCTCTCGGAGATCGACTATTTCGTCTCCGACGACGGCCTCGACCCCGAGGCGTGCTCCGTCCTGAGGGATTCGGTGGGACAGCTGCTCCTGGGCACCACCCAGCCCTGAAGGTCGCCAGAGGGTTCGTCTCCCACGAGCGACCCGTTCGCCTCACCGCATACGGACAGAGGCTCAGGCGGGATCGAGGGCCTGGATCTCGTCGAGGTGGTTCTCGACCCAGTTCCGTAGCACGAACCCCGCCAGCACATCGGTCTCGAACTGCTCCAGCTCCTCCGCCGTGGCCGGTGGCCGGACATCGCGTAGGTCTCGTACGGCAGCCAGCGCCACCCCGAGCCTCCTCACCTTCATCCCGATCGTGAACTGATCGGGCACAGTGAGAACGCTTCAGGAATCCCGAAGTTACGTCAGTCCGTGAGCCGCTTTCAGAGAGAGGATGAACCTCCTGGCCACGGGGTTGCGGGCTCCGGAAAGCTCAGAGCCACCCACGGGATGTCGCACACACCCCATGACACTGCTCATCAGCAGCGTCATCCAGGGGCCCGCGAAGCCCAGCGGCTTGATCGATCCGAAGGTGGTGGCCACCACCTTCGCCCTCGGCCCGCCGGCCATAAGGCTACCGAACCCACCTGTACCGGGGGTTCAGGAACAGGCATTAAGACTGCCCTCACGGCCGGTCGAGTCTGCCCTCGGGTACCTGGCGTCCGCGGGGTCGCCCGGTGTACCCAGGACAAGGACGTACGCGAGACGTACGCAGGACACAGGCATCACGTACGGCTCCGATTCTCCGACGAAGGAAGCGCCAGTGCAGGACCACGCGAAGGTCAGGTCGAACGCCACCGAGGACGCCCGGTCGACGGTCCGCAGGCCGGTCACCGCACCACCCGCACAGGCCTCCGGGCTCCTCGGGCTGCAGGCGAGTGTGGGGAACGCGGTGGTCGTCCAGCGTCTGAAGCAGCAGCCGCACCGGCACGGTGCGGGGTGCGGCCACGAGGCGGAGGAGGCGCCGGTCCAGCGCTCGGCCGTCCACGACGTGGTGCGGGCCGGCGGCAGGCCGCTGGACGGCAGCACACGCGCGGACATGGAGAGCCGGCTGGGCGCCGACTTCTCCGACGTCCGCATCCACGACGACAGCGCGGCGAAGGCGTCGGCGGCCGAGGTGGGCGCTCGGGCGTACACCAGTGGGAACCACGTGGTGATCGGGGAGGGCGGCGCCGACAAGCTCACGCTCGCCCACGAACTCACCCACGTGATCCAGCAGCGCCAGGGCCCCGTGGCGGGAACGGACAACGGAGCGGGCCTGCGGGTCTCCGACCCCTCCGACCGCTTCGAGCGGGAGGCGGAGAGCAACGCGCGCCGCGCCATGAGCGGGGCGGCGCCGAGGACCGAGCAGCACGCACAGGAGGCGGGCCGGGCCGACCAGGGGGCGGCCCAGGAGTCGGTCCAGCGCTGGGCGGCACAGGCCGGCCCGAACCAGCAGCACATGACGGTCTCGGCGAACGGCGTCTTCGCCGTCCCGAGCGACGACGCCACGTCGATCTGGATCCGCGTCAGCGGGCCCGCGGGGTCCTACTCCCCGGCCCTGCGCCCGACGAGCACGGCGCAGCAGGCCCTTTTCGGCGGCACGGAGCTGTACCAGGAGCACGAGCTGGCGCGGAACATCCTGGACGACTGCCTCCACACGGCGGAGGAGATCATGCACAACGCCGTCGGAGAGCTGGCCGACGGCGCGAACAGCAACGTCCGTACGAGCGCCGGGCTCAAGGCCTTCGGCATGTCGGACGAGCAGAACCGCGACCGCGCAGGCGACTTCCAGGGGGCGACGGACCGCGACGCCGGCCCGGTGGTGGGACAGTCCTACCTGATGCTCGCCATGAACCCCGGGGAGCAGATCATGTCGCAGTACCACGCCGCAGCGGTGGTGGGCATGGACGGCCAGGACACGGTGACGATGGAGGCCTTCGCCGGAAGCGGCCAGACGTCCGCGAACCCGATGACGTACACGATCGGCACGGTGGCCTCCTTCCACGACTACTGGACGGGCGCGTACTACACCCCGAACTACCCGGGGGTCACCATGAAGACAGTGGTCCTCGTCAAGCGCGGCAAGGGCCGCCGGGTGACGGCGGGCTCAGAACAGCCGGCCAACCCGAACGTCGCCTAGGTCAGGAGACCGCCCGAACCCGCCCGCGGGACCATGCACATGAGTGAAAGGCCCGCAGATGGGCTTGCCATGTCCTGGATGTTTACGCAAACATTCACGGCGACAGTACCGCGCGCCATCCGCGCATCCCTGCTCAGTCGAGGAGCACGCGCATGCCCCTTCTCCAGATCGAAGACGACGGATTCCGGCTCGACGGCGATCCCTTCCGCATCCTCTCGGGCGGACTGCACTATTTCCGCGTCCATCCCGACCTCTGGGCCGACCGGTTGCACAAGGCCCGTCTCATGGGGCTCAACACGGTGGAGACGTACGTGCCGTGGAACCTCCACCAGCCGCGGCCCGACGAGTTCCGCATGGACGGCGGCCTCGACCTGCCCCGGTTCCTCGATCTCGCCGCCGCCGAGGGGCTGCACGTACTCCTGCGGCCCGGCCCCTACATCTGCGCCGAATGGGAGGGCGGCGGCCTGCCCTCATGGCTCCTGGCCGACCCGTCCATGCGGCTGCGCAGCCGCGACCCGCGGTTCCTCGCCGCGGTCGACGACTACTTCGGCCGGCTCCTGCCCCCGCTGCACGACCGCCTCGCCCCCCGGGGCGGGCCGGTCCTGGCCGTGCAGGTGGAGAACGAGTACGGCGCGTTCGGAGACGACACCGCCTACCTGGAGCACCTCGCCGACTCCCTGCACCGTCACGGCGTCGACGTCCCGCTCTTCACCTGTGACCAGCCGGCCGACCTGGAACGGGGGGCCCTGCCCGGAGTGCTCGCCACCGCCAACTTCGGCAGCCGGTCCGCCGAGCACCTCGCCACCCTGCGTACCGCCCGCCCGTCCGGGCCGCTGCTGTCCACGGAGTTCTGGATCGGCTGGTTCGACCGGTGGGGCGGAAACCACATCGTCCGGGGCGCGGAGCAGGCGTCCCAGGAGCTCGACGAGTTGCTCGCGACGGGGGCCTCCGTGAACTTCTACATGTTCCACGGCGGCACGAACTTCGGCTTCATGAACGGCGCCAACGACAAGCACACCTACCGGCCGACCGTGACCTCCTACGACTACGACGCGCCCCTCGACGAGGCCGGCGACCCGACCGAGAAGTTCGCCGCCTTCCGTGAGGTCATCGGCAAATACGCCCCGGTCCCGGCAGAGGTGCCGCCCCCACGTGCTGCGAAGTTCGGCCTGGAGGCGGTGGAACTGACCGAGAGCATCGCTCTGCTGGACGCCGCGCCGGCCCTCGGGGACGCCGTAGCCTCGCTCCGTCCGCTGACGATGGAGGAACTCGGACAGGACTACGGCTTCGTGCTGTACGAGACGGAGCTGCCGGACGCCGGGCCCGCCCTGCTCGAACTGGAGCAGGTGCGCGACCGGGCCCAGGTCTTCGTCGGCGGCCAGCCCGTGGGGGTGCTGGAGAGGGAGCGCCACGAGAACTCCCTCACCTTCGCGGTCCCGTGGCCGGGCACAGTCCTGACGGTCCTCGTCGAGAACCAGGGCCGTGTGAACTACGGCCAAGGCATCCACGACCGCAAGGGGCTGCTCGGCAGCGTTCTGCTGAACGGGTCCCCGCTCGACGGATGGACCAGCCGTCCGATGCCGCTCACCGCGCCGGAGGACCTTCCGTTCGGCACCGCGTCGGCCGCGCCGACCGGGCCGGCCTTCTACCGTGGCACCTTCGACGCGGACCGGCCTGCCGACACCTTCCTCCACCTCGACGGCTGGACGAAGGGCAGTGTCTGGGTCAACGGCTTCGCTCTCGGCCGGTACTGGTCCCGCGGCCCCCAGCGCTCGCTGTACGTACCCGGCCCGGTGCTGCGTGCGGGTGCGAACGAAGTCGTCGTACTCGAACTGCACGCACCCGGCCGGGAACGAAAGGTGGCCTTCCGGGACGCGCCCGACCTCGGCCCCGTCGAGGACTGACCGCCCCGACGCCGTGCGGGGCCGTGCCCCATGCCGTGGGTACGCACGGCCCCACCGGTGCCGGGGCGCAGGCGGCCGGGTCAGACGGCCGAGCGCCTCCAGTTCTGGTTCTCGCCGCCGTTGCACGTCCACTGGATGAGTCGTGCGCCGTCGGCCCAGGAGTGGTTCGCGACGTCGACACACTTGCCGCTGTGCTGGGCGACGAGCCGCACGCCGGTCGGGCCTGCCTGGGCCGTCTTCCACTTCTGTCCGGGCGCGTCGCCGCAGGTGGTCTGTACGACGGCGGCACCGTCATCGGGGGACGCGTCCCGGACCGCGAGACACTTCCCGCTGTGGCGGAGCATGATCCGTACCGTGCCGTCTCCCGTGCCCTGGAACCACACCTGCTGGTTGACGCTGCCCGCCGCGCAGGCCCACTGGATCAGCGCTGCGCCCTCGGCGACCGACCAGTCGGCGGCGTCGGCGCACTTGCCGCTGTGCACGGCGGTCAGGGTGTTCCAGTCCCCGGTGCCCCGCACGGTTCCGTTTTCCGTGGAGATGATGATCTGGGGGTAGTAGTCCATGGACAGGGTGGTCCTGGTCGGGAATTTCAACGGGAGCCAGATGTACTGCGAGTCGTTGACCGTGCCGCCCATCGAGTTGCCCCAGCGGTCGCCCATGTACATGTGGGTGGTGACACCGGACGTGCCCTCGACGGGCAGCACGAAGGCGGTCTGGGAGCCGTAGGTCCTGCCGTCGCCCAGGTCCCGCAGCGAGCTCCAGGTGCCGGTGATGCTGTCCGCCGTGCCGTACTTCTGCTGGTTGGGGGACCAGCCGGTGGCACCGGACGTCACCAGGAAGTAGACGCCGTCGCGCTTGAACAGGGCCGGAGCCTCGCGCGACTGGCCGGCCCACAACTTCTGCACGCGCGTCTCGATGCCGGTGTAGTCGGCGGTGAGCCGGTAGATGTGCAGGTCCGCGTTCTCATTGGCGGCGGAGACCATGTAGCCGGTGCCGTCGGTGTCCACGAAGGTGGTGATGTCCCGGGACATGTGTCCCAGCGGCCGGAAGCTTCCGCGCCAGGCGTAGTCGCCGTCGACCGTGGAGGAGACGGCCACCGCGGCGCGGGCCTCGCTGTAGTCGGTGGCGCTGCCCTCCTTGTGCATCCACATGACGAACTGTCCGGTGGCGCGGTTGTACATCACCTTCGGGCGTTCGATGTTGGCGGTGGCCAGCTCCGGGTGGCCGGCCTGGGACAGGACGTGGCCGCGGAACTCCCAGGTCTTGAGGTCGGTCGAGCGGTAGGCGGAGACGTACCGGAAGCTGTTGTCGGGGTTCCGGTCCTCACCGAACCAGTAGTAGTACTCGTCCACCTTGATGACCCCTCCGCCATGGGCGTGGACGGGCCGGCCGGAGGGATCGGTGAACTGCGTCGCGTTGATGACGGTGACGGGGGAGGGGGAGGCCGCGGCGGTGCCGAGACCGCCGAGGAAAGTCGCGAGGAGGGCTGCCACGACGGCGAACAGGGCGGCAAGGTAAGGGGGGTGACGTCGCATGGATACCTCTGGTCGGCTGGCGGGCGGGTGAGAGGTGTGCGGGGGCGGGTGCGCCCACGGCTCCGGGCCCGGCGGTGACGCCGGCCCCGGTGAACTCGGTGTTTCGCCTCTGTAATGTTTACGTAAACACACGGGCTGGCTGCGAGTCTGGGAGCCGCATCGGGGTGTGTCAAGCAGTCGGGCGTGAATCGTCACAACCGGCCCGGGTGGCGAACCTCCGCCCAACTCCACTTGTGGTCCGTCGGGTTGGGTGCGGCGCCTACGGTCGACTGCTGCTGAGAACACCTCGCCGAGACGGGCATCGCCATCGGGTGGCTCGTTTTTCGGCCGGCGGGTGCAAGGTGCTTGACGCTCTCCACCGGGAGTGCCACGATCGCCGGACCGATGGTTACGTAAACATTTCTCATCAGGTCCTGCCCCATGAGGTCGATTCCGGCCCGGAGGCCAGTCATCTCTTCCTCCGTCGCGGACCTGTAGGTCACTGACACAAGGACCCACCATGTCGCTCCTGCCGGCACCGGCAAAAGCCGTCCCCCCATCCCGTTCCCGTCCACGCGCACGTCGGAACGCCCTCGTCGGCTGGGGGTTCGCCGGACCGTTCGCAGCGGTGTTCGCCCTCGTCTTCCTGGCTCCCATCGGGTACGCGTTCTATCTCAGCCTGATGCGCGACCGGCTCATCGGCGGTACCTCCTTCGTCGGCGCGGACAACTATCTCCAAGCGTTGACCGATGCGCGCTTCTGGGAGGGTTCGGCCCGGGTGGGGCTGTTCCTGCTCGTCCAGGTACCGGTCATGCTGGGGATCGCGTTGCTCGTCGCGCTCGCCATCGACAGCGGCCGGTTGTACGGCAAGGCCTTCTTCAGGGTGGCCGTCTTCCTGCCCTATGCCGTACCGGCCGTGGTGGCCAGTCTGATGTGGGGGTTCATCTACGGCACCCGGTTCGGCCTGGTGGGCAACCTGAACGACGCGTTCGGCCTGGCGCTCCCGGATCCGCTCTCGCCCTCACTGGTGCTCGCCTCCATCGGCAACGTCGTGACCTGGGAGTTCGTCGGCTACAACACCTTGATCTTCTATGCCGCGCTGAAGGTCGTTCCGCGCTCCCTCTACGAGGCGGCGGCCATCGACGGCGCCGGGGAATGGCGCATCGTCACCGCGATCAAACTGCCGGCCATCCGCGGCGCAGTGGTCATCGCGACGATCTTCTCGATCATCGGCAGTTTCCAACTGTTCAACGAGCCGAACATCATGCAGAACCTCGCCCCCAACGCGATCACGACCGACTACACCCCCAACCTCTACACGTACTCGCTGGCCTTCTCCGGGCAGCAGCACAACTACGCGGCCACCATCGCCATCGTGATGGGCGTTTTCACCGCGGTCATCGCCTACGCGGTCCAGCTCCGCGGCATGCGGAAGGGCTGAGCACATGATCACGGACCCCACCGGTGTCTCCTCGGACACGAGGGAGCGCACCGTCCCCTCCGACGCGGAATCGAGTGGCGCCACCGCCGGGTCGCTCGGGCCCCCCGTCGCCCGACCGCCCCGCGCGGCGCCGCGGCCTCGCCGCCGACGGCCCCACACCCCGCTCGACCCCAGGCCCAGCATTCCGCTGACCCTGGTGACCGGGCTGGTCCTCGTCTACACCCTGCTGCCTCTCGTGTGGCTGGTCATCAACGCGACCAAGGACCAGGAGGACCTCCTCGACTCCTTCGGCCTGTGGCTCGGCAAGGACGTCCAGCTCTGGGACAACATCTCCCGCACGCTGACCTATGACGACGGCGCCTTCGTCCGGTGGACACTGAACACCCTGCTGTACGTCGCCGCCGGCGCGGGCGGTGCGACGCTGCTCGCCGTCCTCGGCGGATACGCGCTGGCCGTGTACGAGTTCCCGGGCCGCCGAGCCGTCTTCGCCGTCGTCATCGGGGCCGTGGCCGTCCCCGGCACGGCCCTCGCCGTCCCCACGTTCCTGTTGTTCAGCGGCATGGGCCTGGCCAACACGCCCTGGGCAGTGATCATCCCCTCCCTGGTCTCCCCCTTCGGGCTCTACCTGATGTGGGTGTTCACCGCGGAAGCGGTCCCTGCCGAACTACTCGAAGCCGCCCGCATCGACGGCGCCGGTGAGCTGCGCATCTTCTTCGGGATCGCCCTGCCGCTGCTGATGCCGGGAACCGTGACGGTGCTGCTCTTCTCCATGGTCGCGACCTGGAACAACTACTTCCTGCCGCTGATCATGATCAAGGATCCGGACTGGTACCCGCTCACCCTCGGTCTCAACGCGTGGAGCGCCCAGGCCAGGACCGCGGGCGGCGAGCCCGTCTTCGACCTCATCATCACCGGATCGCTGCTCACCATCGCGCCGATCGTCGTCGTCTTCCTCCTGCTCCAGCGCTACTGGCAGTCCGGCCTGGCCGCCGGCAGCGTCAAGGAGTGACGCGTCCGGCTCCACGCGCGGCCCCTCCCGACCCACTTCATCCGCACACCGAATCAGGAGCACCACCGATGAGAACGAACAGCCGCCGCCGGATCATCGCCGCCGTCGCCGCGACGTGCGCCCTGACCCTCGGAGCCACCGCCTGCGGCTCGCCGGACCCGGGGGCCGACAGTGCCGCCAAGGACGTGGCGTCAGCACTCGAGGCCGGAGGCAAGGTGACGGTGTGGGCGTGGGAGCCCACGCTGAAGAAGGTGGCCGCCGACTTCGAGAAGAAGTATCCGAAGGTGGACATCGAGCTCGTCAACGCGGGCACGAACAACAAGCAGTACACCGCGCTCCAGAACGCCATCGCCGCGGGCTCGGGAGCCCCGGACGTGGCCCAGGTCGAGTACTACGCGGTCGGTCAGTTCGCCATCGGCAAATCCCTGGAGGAGCTCTCCCCCTACGGCGCTTCCGCCCACGACCAGGCCTTCACCACCGGCCCTTGGAGCGGGGTCAAGTACGGCAAGGGGATCTACGCCCTGCCCATGGACTCGGGACCCATGGCGCTGTTCTACAACAAGAAGGTCTTCGACCGGCACGGCATCGCCGTCCCCACCACCTGGGACGAGTACGTCGAAGCGGCCCGCGCCCTGCACAAGGCGGATCCGAAGCTCTACATCACGAACGACACCGGGGACGCCGGCGCCACGACCAGCCTGATCTGGCAGGCCGGCGGACGCCCGTACAAGGTGGACGGCACCGAGATCGGCATCGACTTCGGGGACACCGGAACGGCGCAATACACGGGTACCTGGCAGAAACTGATCGATGAGCGACTGCTCGCACCGGTCACCTCCTGGAGCGACGAGTGGTACAAGGGCCTGTCGGACGGCAGCATCGCCACCCTTTCCGTAGGCGCCTGGATGCCCGCCAACTTCGTCACGGGCGCCCCCGCCGCCTCGGGGGACTGGCGCGTGGCACCCCTCCCGCAGTGGACCAAGGGTGCCAAGGCCGGTGCGGAGAACGGGGGTAGCTCTCTCGCCGTGCCGAAGGCGTCGAAGAACAAGGCGCTGGCCTACGCCTTCATCGAGTACGCGACCACGGGCGCCGGCGCCACGGCCCGCGTCTCCGAGGGCGCCTTCCCCGCCACGCGGGCCGACCTGGAATCGCAGGCCTTCCTGGACACCCCGTTCCCCTACTTCGGGGGGCAGCAGGCCAACCGGATCCTGGCCGACGCGGCCCGTGACGTCGGCGCGGGCTGGTCGTACCTGCCGTACCAGGTGTACGCGAACTCGGTCTTCAACGACACCGTCGGCAAGGCGTACGTCTCTTCGACGACCCTGCCCCAGGGGCTGGAGGCCTGGCGGGCCACAAGTGCCAAGTACGGCAGGGATCAAGGGTTCACCGTCGCCGAATAGCGAGTGCCGGATGAGGCCATGAGCCGACTGCCCGTCCCCGTCGGGCCGGAGCGCAGCAGATGGCGCACCGTTACGTCTTGTTGCCGCGGGCCCAGACTTCTACTGGCCGTGCCCGGACAGCCCCGGCGGTGTGCCCTGCGCCGCCGGAGTTCAGACGTGGCATGGAATGTTGGAATGTGTTGAATCGGTTTCGACTCTGAGTGGAATCGGGCAGGATATGCGACATGAACTACCATGCTGCGCAGGACCGCTACGCCTCCATGACCTACCGCCGGGCCGGACACAGTGGCGTGCAATTGCCTGTCGTCTCGCTGGGCCTCTGGCACAACTTCGGTGACGCCCAACCGCTGGAAGCCCAGCGGGCGGTGCTGCGTCGGGCCTTCGACCGCGGTGTCACGCACTTCGACCTTGCGAACAACTACGGCCCGCCGTACGGGAGGGCGGAGCGCAACTTCGGCCGTCTCTTCGCGCAGGACTTCCGTCCGTACCGTGACGAGTTGTTCATCGCCTCCAAGGCTGGCTACGACATGTGGCCCGGTCCGTACGGGGACGGTGGCGGCCGCAAGTACCTGCTGGCGAGCCTGGACCAGTCACTGCGGCGGATGGGTCTGGAGTACGTGGATGTGTTCTATTCGCACCGTTACGACCCCGAGACCCCACTCGAGGAGACCATGGGGGCGCTGAACACGGCGGTGCGCTCCGGCAGGGCGCTGTATGCCGGCATCTCCAACTACCCGCCCGAGCAGCATCGCGGGGCGGTGGCGATCCTGCGGGAGCTGGGCACGCCGGTACTGCTGAACCAGGCGCGCTACTCGATCCTCGACCGCACCCCGGAGGACGGACTGCTGGACGCGGTGGGCGACACCCGGACCGGCCTGATCGCCTACTCGCCGCTCGCACAGGGCCTTCTGACGAGTCGCTACCTCGCCGGCGAGGTGCCCGCCGGGTCGCGGATGTCTGTCGGGCACTTCCTCAAGGAGGAGGCACTGACCGGCACCAAGCTGGAGCGGCTGCGGACACTGGGCAAGCTGGCGGAGCGACGCGGACAGGGCCTGGCGCAATTGGCGATCTCGTGGGTGCTGCGCGACCCCCGGGTGGTGTCGGTGATCATCGGCGCGAGCGGCGTGGATCAACTGGACCAGAACCTGGACGCGCTGCGCGGGGGCTCACTGTCCGAGGAGGATCTGGCGGAGATCGATGCGCTGAGTCGCTGAAGGATCCACGTGGCCGGACGCATTCTTGAACCTCTGCACCAACTTGACGGCGCGTCTACGGCGTGAGCCCCGGGCGCTCCGCGATGGACTTCGCAGCGCCGCCGAGGGCGAGGAGGACTGAGGCTCCAGCGAGGTCGGCCAGGTCGGCCGGGTCGGCGAGCGTGGTGAAGGCGGAGGCGCCGGAGTCGATGACGGCGGCGCGCTTGCCGGTGTACCGGGCGCGGACGGCGGGGGCATTCAGGTGGGGGACGCGGCACGAGATCCGGTCGGCCGCGGAGCGCTCGCCGAGGGCGGGCGGCCGTCACCGTACTCGGTCATGTCGAGGCCGTACGCCATACCGCTGGCTCCCACACGGCGTGCGGACCGGAGGGCCAGGAGGCCGAGGCCGGCGATCCCGCACGCCATGCGGTGTCGGCTCGCGCATCTCGGCCGCCGGGGTCGGGTACCGGCAGAGCGTCCTTGACCGTCCGTTTCATTCGGCGATCTCTGTCCGTTCCCACCACTCGTAGACCGCCAGCTGTCCTTCCGAGCTGTCCTGGTGCCGCGACGTGATCTTGAAATGCTCGTACCCGCCGCGGTGTGGAATCTTCAGGTCCTGTCCGGGGTCGGAGATCGGAACGATCCGCTCGGGCAGATCGTCCGGGCCGCCCTCGAGCACTGCCTTGGTCGCCATGCTTCCAGTCTTCCCAATCGGGGGCTCGCTCGCATCACGAGGTCGGCATCGGCGTTGCTCAGCACCACCGGCAGCGCCCGGCCCCGACGGGGTGACGGGGGCAGGGTCGGCTTGTGGGCACGGGGTACGCAATGTGGTTGAGGGGTCGACCGAACGGCAGGGGGTGGGCAGGGTCAAACGCCCCGGCGTCGAGCATCGGTCCGGAACCTGGTCCTCACCTGGGAGCGGAGGGATCGGGCCACGTCCAGGTCGAAGGGCTCGGTGCTGGGGGTGAGCATCGCTGCGGCGGCTGCGGCCACCCCCAACGCGGAGGCGCCGACGGGATCCTCTCCGGCGGCCAGCTGTGTGATGAGGGCGGCGACCATGCTGTCTCCCGCCCCTGCGTCGCTCAGGGGCTCGCCGGGCAGCGGCGGCGCGTAGAGCTCGGTGTGGCCGTGGCCGGTCGAGCACAGCGCGCCCAGTTCTCCGAGGGTGGTGAGGGCGATCTCGGCGGCCCCTGTGGTGAGCAGGTGCTCGTTGAGGGCCCGGGCGTCGTCGAAGTCGCGGACCGGCCGTCCGGCCAGGCTCTCGGCCTCGGTGCGGTTGCACCTGAGCAGGAACACGCCCTCCGCGAGTGCTCCGCGAAGCGCCGGACCGGAGGTGTCCAGGACCAGTCGGGATCCGGCTTCCCTGACGCGGCGGGAGACGGCCGCGTAGAAGTCGTCGGGCAAGCCACGGGGCAGGCTGCCACTGGCCACGACGTACGGGCAACCGCCAACGGCCTGCACCAGCGCATCCAGGGATCGCCGCCCCTCGTGGTCGTGCAGGTGCGGGCCGGGTGGCACGATGTGGTAGCCGTGGCGCGATTCGGCCTCGAACAGCACGAGTGCTTCGCGGGTGTCGTCGTCGATGTCGATGGCGACGTGGTCGATGCCCTCTTCGTCCAGCAGCCGGTTCAAGCGCAGCCCGACCTCGCCTCCGGCGGTGTGGACGGCGGTGGCTCGTCCTCCGAGCCGCACGACATGACGGGCGACGTTGATCCCTCCACCCCCGGCGGCCACCGACCTGACCCGGGCGCGGTTCTTGCCGATCTCCTCCAGGTGCCCGACCTCCCAGCAGAGATCGACCGCAGGATTCATCGTCAAGGTGAGGATCGACGGCTCGGCCGCACGCTCCGATCCTCCTGCACCGTCGGTACTCCTGGCTGCGGCGGGTTCCGGCGTCGCGGCCGTCCTCATCGCGGTACCCAGACGGGCGCGCCGACCCTTTCCCGGCGCACCGTCCGCTGGGCATGGCCCCGCTCACTGCAGCTTGAGGAGATCGGGGCCTGTTCCCACGCGCTGCGGTCGATCCCGTTCCCGATCCCGGCCGCTGTCAGGAAGAGCTTCGGCTCCTGACCACGGTGGCGACCGTTCAACGCGTGGGGCCTGGCAATGCCCGCTACCCGCATCGGCCGGAGCGGCGTGTGCCGCGCCCGTGGCGCGCCGAAGAACGGGTGCGTGCGGCCGAAGAACGCGTCCGGCCCCACCGGGCCACCGGTCCGGTGCCGCGCGGGAAGCGTCATCGCACTCACCTCCGTGGACAGCGACACGTCCGACCCGACTTCCATACTGAAACAGCCTGACGTCACCTGCATGCCGGCCCACGGCTGGGTTCTACTTTCGCGATACGCCCTCCCTGGTCAGGCGTGCTCGTCCGATGGCTGCTGGTCAGGCTGGGCCGACCAGCTCGCCGGCTCGTCGCCGCCCGAGTCCTCGTCGCGCTCCGCGTCGGCGGCTGTCGCATGGATCTTGCCCGACGCGTGGTGGACCGGTGCGTATACGGCGTAGAGCCGGAGGGTCTCGTCCCCGATGTTGGTGACGTTGTGCCAAGTACCGGCGGGTACGAAGATGGCCCAACCATCCTCGACCTCCTGGTCGAAGTCGAGTCGATCCTTCGCGCGGCCCATCTGGACGCGGCCCCGGCCTGCGTCGAGTCGTAGGAATTGGTCAGTCTCCGGGTGCGCTTCCAAGCCGATGTCCTCACCCACCGGGATCGACATGAGGGTCAGCTGCAGGTACTTCCCGGACCAGGCGACGGTGCGGTAGTTCGTGTTCTCGAGCGTCGCCTTCTCCAGGTCGAAGCTCTGAGGCTCCGGCCCGATGTCCTTGATGGCCATACTTCTCTCCCGGGTTCAACGAAGGCGGTACACGGTCGCGGTCTTGTGCCGGCGCCCATCGACATTCGGCTGCGGATCGCGGCTGCCGCGGGCACCGTGATGATGGCGCTGATGTGGGCCACCGAGTGGCCTCCCGCCAGGCACATGTCGGACGGCGACCTCAGCATGTCGACCAATCCGCTGGTGGACCATCACGTCCTCCGCGCGGCCGTGCTGGTGATGCTCGCCGCGGTCGGCGCCGGGCGAGCCTGGGAGCCCTCTGGCAGAGTCTGCCTTTCGTCCGCCGCAACCGCCGGCCGGTGTGACGGCGGTCGGGGAGTCCGGGGCCGTCCGGTCGGGTGGGCCCGGACCGGCGGCGGCATCGAGGACCGAACGGCCCGGGTCCGCAAACCGTCCGCGGGTCCGCTCGTCAGTGCCCCGGTCCAGACTTGTGCGGTTGTGTACAGCACCACTCGACGCAGCAGCGATGGCAGCGTGCTTCACGGTCGTCACGGGACTCGGCCGACGCGTCCTGCGGGTGGTTTCGAGCTGTCTCCGCTGTGGGAACGAGTGCGGAGGATGATGCACCCGCCTCGTCACGCCGAAGCCCATCACCGCCCGCCACCCCCCCCAGGAGTCGGCGGGCCGGCCGCGTGGCAGGTCCCGGATCCACCTCATGACGGTGTCGGCCGACAGGGCGTACTCGGGCAACCCGCCCCACCACGCCTAGTCATCATCCCTTCTTGAGCATCTCCCGCATCTGGGTGATCTCGGCGGTCTGGGAGGTGATGATGTCGTCGGCAAGGGCCTTGGCGGGGCCGTGGACACCTTGCCGCTTCTCGGTTTCCGCCATGTCGATCGCGCCTTCGTGGTGCTCGATCATCCGGATCAGGAACATGGTGTCGAAGGCGTTGCCCCGGGCGCTCCCGATGCGGTTGAGGTCCTCGTCGTCCATCATGCCGGGCAGGGCGGAGTCGTCATCCCCGTGTCCCATGCCGTCCATGCCTCCCATGCCGGCGGGCACTCTCTCGCCCCATGCCCTCAGCCAGCCGGCCATGGCGTCGATTTCCGGCTGCTGCGCCTTCTTGATCCTCTCGGCGAGGGCCTTGACCGCATCGGACGCGCCGTGCGACTGGGCCATGTCGGACATGACGACGGCTTGGCGGTGGTGGGGAATCATCCCTTGCGCGAAGGCGACGTCCGCCTTGTTGTGCTGTGCGGCCTCGGACGGAGCCGGGGCGGTCGTGGAAGTACCGGCAGCGGCGCCGGCAGTGTTCATACTCTCGTCGGTGCCGCAGGCCGTGAGGATCAGGCCGACGGCGGCCGCCGTGGCGGCCAGGGCCGCACGACGCGGTACGGATCGGTTCGTGTTCATGTCGCTGACTCCAGTGATCGAGTGCGGAGGGAACGGGCACCTCGCGGACGCGGGAGGCGTGCCGCAGGAGGAGTCCCTATATCCGCAGGAGCTGGAGTTCGGCGAGCGAGGGTGGCGCCCGCTTTCCGGCGGCCTCGTAGGCCGCTGGGAGCAGGTTCGGCACGGGGGCAGCGGCATCGGCGTCGTCGTGCTCTGTGCCGGTGATGGGTACGTTGTCCGGTGCGGTGATGTCGGGGGCGCCGGGCAAGGACGCGGAGGCGCACATCGTGTCCGCGTGGCTGATGTGGCGGCCCGTGTTGTGGGCGTCGTCGGGGCACAGGTAGCGCGGACCGGCATGTGCAGTCGGCACGTGGTGGGACGTGTGCTCGACGGTGACCGGCGACGGCAGAGCGGCCGCAGGGCCCAGGGCGTGCATACCGAGCAGCCCGACGGTGAGGGCCAGGGCGAGCATCATGGTGAACCGCATCAGCACCCGTGGTGCGGTGCGGGGCTCGCGGCCGGTCATATCTCCCAGCGTAGGGCGCACCCGCGCATGGCGCCCCGGGACAGCCGTCAGCCCCGCTCGCCGCCTCCGCCCGCCGGATCCGTTCGCCGAGGGCGGGGCAGGAGGTGGAGGCGCTTGAGCGCGAGGGCGTTGACGGCGACGATGATGCTGGACCCGGACATCGACAGGGCGGCGATCTCGGGGCGGAGGATCAGGCCCGTAGCGGGTTCGAAGACCCCGGCGGCGATGGGCAGGGCGATGGCGTTGTAGCCGATGGCCCAGCCGAGGTTCTGGCGCATCTTGCGCAAGGTGCCCCGGCCGATGCGCAGGGCGGTGGGGACGTCCAGGGGGTCGGAGCGCATCAGGACGAGGTCGGCGGTCTCGATGGCGACGTCGGTGCCGGCGCCGATCGCGATGCCCAGGTCGGCCTGGGCGAGGGCGGGCGCGTCGTTGACGCCGTCACCGACCATGGCGACCGTACGGCCGCCCTGCTGAAGTTCGCTGATCTTGGCAGCCTTGTCGCCGGGGAGGACGTCGGCGATGACGGTGGTGATGCCCAGGTGCTGCGCGATCCGTTCGGCGGTCGCCCGGTTGTCGCCCGTGAGCATGACGACCTCGATGCCGAGGCTGTGGAGGTCGGCCACCGCTGCCGGGGAAGTCTCCCGCAGGGCGTCGGCGATCCCGATGAGGGCCGCCACCCGGCCGTCGACAGCGGCGATGACGACGGTGCGGCCGGTGGCGACCAGTTCCTCGCGCCGGCCGCTCAGGGGCCCGAGGTCGACGCCTTCACGTTCGATCAGGCGGCGGTTGCCGACCGCGACCCGGTGGCCGTCGACCACGGCCGTCGCGCCGTGGCCCGGTACGTTCTCGAAGTGGCGGGCCTGTGCGGCGGCGACGCCGCGCGTGGCGGCGTGACGTACGACCGCAGCAGCCAGCGGATGCTCGGATTCCTGCTCGACGGCCGCGATCAGCCGCAGCACCTCGTCCTCGTCGCCGCCGCGAACGCTGATCACGTCGGTGACTTCGGGTTCGCCTCTGGTGAGGGTGCCGGTCTTGTCCATGACCACGGTGCGGATGCCTGCGGACGCCTCCAGGGCCATGGCGTTCTTGAACAGCACGCCCCGCTGGGCGCCCAGCCCGGTCCCGACCATGATCGCGGTGGGGGTGGCCAGACCGAGTGCGTCCGGGCAGGTGATGACGACCACGGTGATGGCGAAGAGCATGGCCTCGCCGAAGGGCCGGTCGGTGGCGAGCAGCCACACGGCCAGAGTGAGGGCGCCGCCGACGAGGGCGACGAGGACGAGCCAGAAGGCGGCCCGGTCGGCGAGCCGCTGACCGGGAGCCTTGGAGTTCTGGGCCTCCTGGACGAGCTTGACGATCTGGGCCAGTGCCGTGTCCGCACCGACCTCGGTCGCCCGCAACCGCAGTGTGCCGTTGGCGTTGAGGGTGGCGCCGACCACGGGGGAGCCGGGGCCCTTGTGCACGGGCATGCTCTCCCCGGTCACGGTCGACTCGTCGACCTCGCTCTCACCCTCCTCCACGATCCCGTCCGCGGCGATTTTCGTCCCGGGGCGTACGAGCAGCAGATCCCCGACGACCACCTCGGCGGTGGCGACCTCCACGGGCACACCATCCCGCAGAACCACGGCCTTCGACGGGGCAAGGTCCAAGAGGGTGCGAATCGCATCGTTGGCACCGCCGCGGGCACGCATCTCGAACCAGTGGCCCAGCAGGACGAAGGAGGCCAGCACGGTGGCTGCCTCGTAGAAGACGTCCCCGCCCCCGGTGAGGGTGACGATCAGCGAGTACAGCCAGCCGGCACCGACGGCGACCGCCACGAGCACCATCATGTCCAACGTACGGGCACGCAGGGCCCGGACTGCGCCGACGAAGAAGATCGAGCAGGAGTAGAAGATCACCGGCAGGCTCAGCAACAGTGCCCACACGTCCTGGCGGAAGCCGAACGGAACGGGTGCGTGCCAGCCGAAGACCTCCTCGCCGATCGGCGACCAGACCACGATCGGGACGGAGAACGCCACCGCGACCAGGAAGCGGTGGCGCATGTCGGCGACCATCGCTGCCGTCGACATCTCGCCGTGGCCGTCGTGCCCCTTCGCCTCGTCGGGCGAGCGCGTGCCTGCTGTAGTCACGGGCGTCGTCTGCGGGCGCTGCGGTGCAGCCGTGAAGCCGGGCGGGTCCGGTTCCTGCATCGGATCGCAGATGTGCGAGGGAACCGACTGGCCGGCGCAGTGATATCCGCATTCGGTCACCCATGCGCGCAGCTCGGCGAGCGAGGTCCGCCGAGGGTCGAAGACGACCGTGGCCGACTGCGCCACCGGGTTGACCTCGACGTCGAGCACGCCGGGCCGACGGCCCAGTACGGCCGCGACGGTGCTCTGCTGGCTCGCGCGCACCATGCCCCGCACATCCAGCACCGCCGTGCTGCGCTCCTTGCCCGTAGTGCGGTGGTCTGCGGGGTGCGCCATGCTCCCGTTCGCCTCCCGGATGGGTTCTGCTCCGCCTGTACAGAAGCCTGCGCTCCTGGTGAGAGCGCGGCAACGGCTGCTGCCGCGCGAGGAGCCGGTGGCGCTGCCGTGACCTGCTCTGCACCAGCAGCGGGGAGACGCTGGTCCTGCTCCTGACCGGGCGGCGTGTTGTCATTCGGGTGGGCGGGGTCCTGGGCGCACACTTCTCGCATGCCCGAGGACGAGGCGCAGACCATCCCTCCCGAACCGTTGTTGCAAGTGATCGCCAACCTCGCACGGTTCCATCGAGAACACGAGCAGTTCTACTCGCAGGCTCCGTTGCGGCAGGCGGACGAACTTCAGGCGAGGTCCCGGGCACTGAAGTCGCTGGCAGGCCGGTGGAGCGTGACCGACGTCGGTGAGTCGGCAGGGAATCCGTTCGCCGGTGCGGAGGATCTGAACGCCCCCGGGCTCGTCGCGGAGTCGGGGATCCTCTTCATGGAAGGGGAGGACGAGCCCGTCGAGCTCCAGCGGCTGAAGCGGGATGTCAGGGAGCTTGCGCAGGACAGCGACCAGACCGGAATCTGGCTCGCGCACGCCATGGAGCAGGCGTGGGAGGCCGTCGGCCTGCTGGCAGCCTATCCGGCGCTTGCGGATCTGCTCGGCGAGCGCCATCGCATCATCGCCAACGACTGGCAGTCGGCGGGGTTGCTGGCGCTGGTGGCCAGGCTGCTGCGCCGCTCCCTTGCCCTGTTGGACCGGGTCACGTTCTCTCCTGCGGCGCTGCGGTCCGACCTCCGGTCCGAGCGGAACGCCCCCGCCTACCTCTACTCGGCGTCCGAGCTGCTCGACCGAGCGGCGGACCTCCTCGCGGAATCGGCGACACTCGTGCGCGACAACGAGCGGCGCTGGCGCGTGTTCGGCACCCGGATTCACCGGCTGCGATTGACCGGATGATGTGCCCGCTGGTACGCGACCAACCACGTGAGATCTGATCGAGGGGGATGTTCAGGGCGCCGGGCAGGTGACCTGTGGCGTATTCGCCGGGCGTGCGGACGTCGAGGGCGGTGAGCTCGTGCAGGCGGGTGAGGGCCTGTTCGGAGCTGAGGGCGTGGGGGGTGCTCATGGCGGACTGTCTCTCCTGCTGGATGTCGGCGGTGGTCCGGGTGCGGATACCGGGCGACTGTGGGGGTGGCCGTGTGGGCGGACCCGCTGTCAGCGGATCGCGTCGGTGAGCATGAAGGCCGCGACGGACAGCAGCACGACAGCGAAGATGCGTTGAAGGGCTGGGCCCTTGATCGCGGCGGACAGGCGCTTCCCGTCCCAGGCGGCAAGGATCGCCGCCCCGGTGAAGGGCGCGACGACTGTGGCGGTGACGATGATCAGCGACGCCGTGGTGGCGGCTGCAGGGGTGAAGCCGAGCAGGTAGATCAGTGCCGGGACCGCGAGTACGCTGCCGCCGCCCCCCAGGGCGCCGAGTGCCAGGCCGACGACGGCTCCTGCGACCAGGGCGAGGACGAGCGTGCTCACGCTATCGAGCCGCTGCTTCCGCGGCCGTCGACGACCGGCAGCCCCACCGCGGACCAGGCGTTCATGCCGCCCTTGACGTCGACGGCCTCGGCTCCGCGTTCGGTCAGGATTCTCGCGGCCCGCTGGGACCGGTGCCCGGAGTGGCAGATCACCACCAGCGGCCGTCCCTGGGCAGCCGGAGGCAGGCCGGCGCCGGCCGGCAGGGCGGAGGAGCAGAAGCTTCCGAACCCGTGGGTGGGCAGCACCTGGGTTTCGTCAGGCAGTTCAGCGGCCAGCCGGCGTGCGGAGGCGTGCTGGGCGCGGGCGAGCTCCTCGGTCAGTCGCGGCTCGACCAGGTCGGGCCGTCCGACGGTCCCGATCAGCAGGGAGCCTCCGGTGAACACGGCGAGGGCCGAACCCCACTCCTCCAGAACGTAGGAGGTGTGGTGCGGGGTGTGGCCGGGGGTGGCCAGGGCCCGCATCGTGATGCCGTCGTCCACGGCGCAGGTGTCGCCGTCATGGACGGGGGTGCGGTCGAAGGACACCCGAGCCGCGGCGGGCACCAGGTAGGCCGCACCGGTGAGGCGGGCCAGGTCCAGGCCGCCGGTGACGTAGTCGTTGTGCACATGCGTCTCCACGACGTGGGAGATCCGCACCCCGCGCCGTGCCGCCGTGGCGAGCACCTGGTCGACGTCGCGCGGTGGATCCACTGCCACGGCCGTGTGGGCGCCACCCGCCAGGTAGCTGCGGTTGCCGAGCCCTTCCAGTTCAAGGGTGTCGATGAAGAACACGCTGTCGCTCCTTCTCGTGAGAATTACCCCTGGGGGTATATCTCGAGCGTAGGCACTAGTACCCCCGGGGGTATTTTCTGTGGCGCTGCGGGACCCGTTCTCGGCTCACTGCGCGTCGGTCCGGGCCAGGGCACAGACTGGTGGGGTGGGCGCCACGGACGCGATCGAGCTCAGAGGACTGACCAAGCGGTACGGGGCCGTGGTCGGGGTGGAGGAACTCACACTCGGCATCGGTGCGGGCGAGGTGTTCGGCTTCCTCGGGCCGAACGGGGCGGGCAAGACCACCACCCTCAGATGCCTCACCGGCTTGCTGCGCCCGACGGCCGGGCACGTGCGGGTGCTGGGGATGGACCCGCTCGCCGATCACCGCCGGGTGGCTCGGGAACTCGGCTATCTCCCGGGTGAGCTGCGGCTGTACCCGGAGCTCACCGGGGCGCAGACCCTCGACCTCATGTGTTCCCTCCAGGGCCGACCCTGCACACGGCGGGCCGAGCTGTGCGAGCGGCTGGGACTGACGCCCGCAGTCCTGCGCCGCACGGTCGGCGGGTACTCGCGCGGCATGAAGCAGAAGCTGGGCCTGGTGCAGGCGCTGCAGCACGATCCCCGGCTGGTGGTACTGGACGAGCCGACCGAGGGGCTGGACCCTCTGGTGCAGGAGACGTTCTTCGAGCTGATGGAGCAGGCGGCGGCCGACGGCCGCACCGTGCTGTTGTCCAGCCATGTCCTCCCGGAGGTGCAGCGGGCCTGCGGACGCGTGGCGATCGTCCGGGATGGGCGCCTGGTGACGGTGGAGAGCGTGGCCGCCCTGCGGGAGGCGCGTGCGCGGCGGATCCGCCTGACCTTCGGCGACGGGAAGGGGGCACGCCCTCTGGGGCGCGCGGAGCAGTGGGCGCCCCGCTGGGAAGGCGACCGGGTGGAGCTGCTCGTACCCCCGAGCGAGGTGGTGGGGGCACTGCGCGAGCTGCTGACTCTGGGGGTGGCCGACGTCATCGTGGAGGAGGCGGGGCTGGACGAGGCGTTCCTGGATCTGTACCGCAACGGCAAGGCGGAGGGGGCGGCGCCGTGAAGACGCGGTGGCCCCTGCTGTGGCTGGCGCTGCATCGGCGCCGGCGGATGCTGATGGCCCTGGTGGTGGGGATGGTCGTCTTCGAGGCGCTGATCGTGGTGGTGGCGAACACGATCGCGCCGGGAACGCTGTTCTCGGCGGGCGGAAAGGGCACGCCGTCGGCGTACCGCGCGTTCAGCGGGTCGGGCGGGGACGTGTCGATCGCGAGCTATCCGGGGCTGCTCGGGGCCGGACTGGTGCATCCGTTCTGGATCGCCATGCAGCTGACCGCGATCGGTGCCCTGGCCGCGGCGGCGGTGGCGGCCGACGTGGAATCCGGGACGATCGAGCTGATCATGGTGCGTCCCGTGAGCCGCAATCGACTGCTGGCCGAGCGGACGGCCGCCGTGATGATTGCCGCTCTCGCCCTCAATGCCGCGGCGACGCTGACCGTGGCGGCAGGCGTCTGGCTGTCGCCGGACATCCACCGGGACGTGCCGCTCAGCGGTGTCTTCGCCGCCGGGTTGATGGGGTGCGGCTTCGCGCTGTGCCTGGCCGGACCGGCCCTGGCCGTGTCCGCATGGGGGAGCCGGCGCGCCCAGGTGATCGGTGCGACGATCGCGATCGGGGCGGTCGGCTTCGCGCTGAACTTCATCGCGCTGGCCTGGTCCAAGGCGGCGCCCCTGCGGTTCATCAGTCCCTTCCACTACTACACACCGGGTGACGCACTGGCGCAGGGCCACGTGCTGTGGCCGCAGTTGGGCGTTCTGGTCGGGGTTGGAGTGGCGGGGATCATCCTGGGCCACGCGCTGCTGATGAGGCGGGACCTGGCCCCGTAGGCAGGGACAGCGGTCAGGGGGATACGGGGCCTTCGAGTCGGGAGTGCACACCGACCACGCCTTCGACAGCCCGGGCGAGGCGCGTCGCCACGGGGATGAGGTGGGGGTCGCGGGTCGTTCCCCTCAGGGTGACGACGCCGTGCCTCACGTCTACCGTGATGTCACGGCGAGAGAGCGGGAACAGGCGCTCGACGACCTCGCGGCGGACTTCGGCGGCCAAGTCGTCGTCGGAGCGGAGGAAGACCTTCAGGAGGTCGGCGCGGCTGACGACGCCGAGGAGAGTGCCGTCGGCATCCACGACCGGGAGACGCTTGATGCGGCGGTCGGCCATCAGCCGGGCGGCCTGGGGGAGCGTGGCGTCGGGGCGGATGGTGACGGCCGGGCTCGTCATCAGCTCCTCGGCGCGGACCGATCCGGCCTTCGCGGTGTCACCGAGGCGGCGCATCTGCTCGATCAGGCTCGGCCCGTGTTCGTGGAACTCCTCCTTGGTGAGCAGGTCGGCCTCGGAGACGACGCCGACGACACGGCCTTCGCCCTCGATGACCGGGACCGCGGTGACCTTCCAGCGCTCCATCGCGGTGGCGATCTCCTTGAATTCGGCGGCGGGCGTGACGGTGACGACGGTCTTCGTCATGACGTCGTTGACGGTGTACGGGGTGGAGGTCATGGCTGGTCCTCAGCGGGCGTAGGCGAGGGGCATGTCGCTGTGGTGGGGTGCGAACAGGTCGAGGATCCGCGTGCGGGCCGAGTCGAGTCGACGGGCGATGACCGCGGCAACAGCGGTGGATATGCAACAGCCCACGGCCGGGTTCTCGTCGCAGAGCTTCCGTACGGCCACCGCGTCGAATTCGAGTGCGCGGACAGGGTGGGTGGTGATGGCCCCCAGGTGCCAGGCGTAGGGCGGGACCATCCACGACCAGCCGAGGAGCTCTCCCGAACCGAGGGTGTCGATGACGGCGGCCTTGTGCCCGGGGACGTGCAGGTCGAGGTCGACGGTGCCGTTCTCGATGATCCAGAAGCGGTCGGCCCGTCGTCGTTCCTTGAAGATACGGGTTCCGGCCGGGACGTCCACGCGGTGCGCGTGGGCGAGCAGGGCCTCACGCACTTC
Source organism: Streptomyces sp. BF23-19 (assembly GCF_041106355.1). Taxonomy (NCBI): domain Bacteria; kingdom Bacillati; phylum Actinomycetota; class Actinomycetes; order Kitasatosporales; family Streptomycetaceae; genus Streptomyces; species Streptomyces sp. BF23-19. The sequence goes on from NZ_JBGBPT010000007.1 coordinate 99,093, forward strand.
GGGTTCCATCTCGTCCAGGAGGGTGTTCAAGGTGGTCATGGTGTGCCTCCAGCCCTTCCCCTCCAGGCTCGCGCCGGTCCTCGGGGTGCGGGAGGGCCTCGCGGTGCATACCGCAGGGCCCATACGGCCCGGGTCAGCGGACCAGGACGGCCTCCCCGGGCTTGGGTACGACGGCCGTCCAGCCCAGCTCGCGGTCGATGCGGTCCCGGAGAGTCTCGGCCGCGGCCTCCTCGCCGTGGACGAGGTAGGTGGTGTGCGGGGGCAGAGCGGCGCGCAGCCAGTCGATGATCTGGTCGGCGTCGGCGTGGGCGGAGAAGTGGGGTACGTCGGCCACCTCGGCACGTACGGGGATGTACTCGCCGAACATCTTCAGGGTGCGGGCGCCGTCGACGAGGTCACGCGCCCGCGTTCCGGCGGCGGCGAAGCCGACGATGACGACGGCGTTGCGCGGGTCGGGCAGGAGTCGGTGGAGGTGGTGCAGGACCCGACCACCGGTGGCCATGCCGGCGGAGGAGACGATGACTGCCGGCCCGGTGGCGCTGTTGATGTCGATCGACTCCTGGACGGTACGGGCGGCCAGGAACGGCTCCGGGCTGAACGCCGCCTCGCCCTGGGCCAGGATCTCGGGCCTCAGCTCGGGAGAGTGGGAGCGCAGGGCGTCCCGGTAGACGTCCAGGGCGGCCAGGGCCATGGGGCTGTCGACGTAGACGGGTACGCTCCGGGGCAAGGTGCCGTCGTGGCGCAGCTCGGCCAGCTCGTGCAGGACGACCTCGGTCCGGTCGATCGCGAACGACGGGATGACCACGGTTCCGCCACGCGACAGCGTTCTGGTGACCACGGCAGCGAACTCGCGCCGCGCCGTCTCGTGGTCGTGTCGGCGGTCGCCGTAGGTGGACTCCATCAGTAGTACGTCGGCGCCGGAGAACGGCTCCGGGGGCAACAGCAGGGGGTGCCCGGGGCGGCCCAGGTCGCCGCTGACGGCCAGGGTGTGGCCGTCCTCCAGCGTGAGGTGGGCCCAGGCGGAGCCGAGGATGTGCCCGCCGTGGTGCAGCCTCAGCTTCGTTCCGGCCATGATCTCGATTTCGCTGCCGATCTCGACCGGGTCGAAGAACTTCAGCGTGTTCTCGACGTCCGCGTCGTCGTAGAGCGGCTTGGCGGGGCGATGCTTGGACCAGCCGTGGCTGTTGGCGTGCTCGGCTGCCTCCATCTGGAGGCGGGCGCTGTCACGGAGCACGATCTCGGCGAGCCGGGCGGTAGGGGCGGTGCTCAGGATCGGACCACGGAAGCCGTGCCGGACCAGGCGCGGCAGATAGCCGCAGTGGTCCAGGTGAGCATGGGTGACGACCACGGCGTGGAGGTCGGAGGCATCGAAGCCGGGCTTCTCCCAGTTGCGACGGCGCAGGTCCGCGAAACCCTGGAAGAGCCCGCAGTCGACCAGGACGCGGGCGTGGTCGCTCTCGACGAGGAACTTGCTGCCGGTGACCGTGCGTACCGCACCGAGCAGACGCAGGAGTGCGGGTCTGGGCGAGGCGGTGGCGGGGCGCTGGGCTGTCTCGGACACGACCGGCCCTCCCTTCGGTAACGGGATCCGGTTCTCACCATCGCACCGGGTGCGGGGGCCGGCAGGGGGCCGACAGGCCCCGGCAGGGGACCGATCGGCCCATGCGCGGCCGGTCGAGTCCGGTCCAGCCTGGCGGTGGCACCCCGAACGGTGGGAAAAGGAAGAAAGGGGCGCCATGGAGGCACTCGTCTTCCAGGGTTCCGGACAGACCGCAGTGCAGGATCTACCGGACCCGGGCATCAAGGACGCCGCCGACGCGATCTTTCGTGTCGACGCCGGCACCATCCGCGGTACCGACCTGTGCATCGTCAAGGGCGACGTGCCCGAGGGGACTCCGGGCAGGAACCTCGACCATGAGGCGGTCGGCGCCGTCGTCGAGACCGGCGGCGACGTCCCTACGGTCCGGCCCGGGGACCGCGTGCTCGTTTCCTGCACCTCGGCCTGCGGCCGCTGCCGCTTCTGCCGCGAGAGCCACTACGGCCAGTGCCGCGGGGGCGGCGGCTGGGTGCTGGGCCACACGATCGCCGGCACAGCCCGTGCGGGCGACACCGGTGCCCTCAAGGTCGCGCTCGGTGGGGCCCGGCACGACGCCGTCACCGTCCCGGCCACCTGGCCGTGACCCGAGAGGACGTGAAGACGATGAGCAGAACCCAGCACAGGCCGGGCGCCGCGGAGGCGCCGGCCGGACGCACGGACCTCGGACGGCGGATCGCCATGCGCCGTGAGGAACTCGGCCTCACCCGGGACCAACTGGGTGAGCGCTGCGGGGCTGACGGCGCGTACATCACCTACCTGGAGGAACACGCGGCAGCGCCGGCGATCGGCTCCCTCCTGCGACTCGCCGACGCGCTGGGGACGACCACGGCGGAACTCTCCGGCGCGACGACGGAATACCCACCCGGCAGAGGAACGGCCGTCCGGGACGCCGAGCTGGTCGAGTTGTCCGACGGCGAGTGCCGGCGGCTGCTGTCCACGCACGGCGTCGGCAGGATCGCCGTCTTCACCCCGGACGGTCCGGCGATCTTCCCGGTCAATTACGTAGTGGCGGGCCGCGACATCGCCTTCAGGACCTCGGGTGACGCCGTGCTCGCCCGAGCCGCCGGGACGGAAGTGGCCTTCGAGGTCGACCACATCGACGACGTCACGCGCCTGGGCTGGAGCGTCATGGCCGTGGGCGAGGCAGAAGGCGTCACCGATGCGGAGGAACTCGGCCGGCTCGATGCCGGCGCGTACTCCCTGCCCTGGGCGGGCGGTCCGCGGACCCACTGGATGAAGGTCACTGCGATCCGGATCACCGGGCGCCGGGTGATCCGGCAGTGAGCCCGCTTCGAGCCGTCGTCCTGGACACCGACGGGGTCCTTCTCGACTCCGCCGCGCTGCATGCAGCTGCGTGGAAGTCCGCCTTCGACGGCTGCCTCGACACGTGGGCGGCCGTCCCCGGCCACGCAGCCCAGCCACCCTTCGACACCGAGCGGGAGTACCGGGAACTGGTGGACGGGAAACCCCGTCTCGACGGTGCTCTCGCCTTCCTGACCGCGCGCGGCATCGAGCTGCCGCCGGGCGACGCCGCGGATCCGCCGGGTTGCGGCACGGCGTGGGCGGTCGCCGCCCGGAAGGAGCGAGCGTTCACGGAAGCGCTCCAGGCCGGAGCCGTCGAGGCGTTCTCGGAAGTCCGGCCCGCACTCGAAGCGCTGCGTGCCCAGGGGATGCGGTGCGCCGCGGTCTCCGCATCCAGACATGCCCGCCCGTTGCTGGAGTCCGCCGCGATCGCCCCCCTCGTCGACGTGCTCGTGGACGGCACGGATGCCGAGCGGCTGACCCTGGCGGGCAAGCCGGACCCCGCCCTGTTCCTGGAAGCGGTACGCCGGCTGCACGTGGACCCGGCCGACGCGGCGATGGTCGAAGACGCTCTGGCCGGGGTGGAGGCGGGCCGACGCGGGCACTTCGGCCTGGTGATCGGCCTCGACCGGTCCGGCGGCACGTCCGCCGCGACGAACCTGCGGCATCGCGGCGCGGATGTCGTCCTCCCTGACCTCACCGCCGTCGTCGACGCCGTTGCCGGAGCGCGGCCGTGAACACCGCGTGGACCTGGACTTTCGACCGCTACGACCCGAAGACGGAGCGGGTCGTCGAGGCCCTGTGCACGCTGGGGAACGGCCGGTTCGCCACGCGCGGAGCCGCCCCCGAAGCGCCCGCCGACGCCGTGCACTATCCCGGCACCTACGCGGCGGGCTGCTACAACTGGCTCCCCTCGCAGGTCGCCGGCAAGCAGGTCGGCAACGAGGACATGGTCAACCTTCCCGACTGGACCCGGGTGCGCTACCGCTGCCTGCCGGAGGACGGGCCGGCGGGGGAGTGGCTCACTCCCGACGACCCGAGCCTGCGCCACCACCGCGCCGTCCTGGACCTGCGCGCGGGGACCCTCACCCGCCGCATGCTGTTCCAGGACGGCCACGGCCGTCGGCTCGGCGTCACCCATACCCGGCTCGTTCACATGGCGGACCCCTACCTCGCCGCCCAGCAGAGCACCTTCCGCGCGTCCGGATGGCGCGGAACCATCGAGATCCAGTCCGTACTCGACGGTGACGTCACCAATGCCGGCGTCGCGCGGTACCGGGCCCTCAACGGGCGCCACCTCACCGGCCACCGCGCCGGCGTCGGCGCGGACGGCATCGCCTGGCTCTCCTGCGAGACCACATCGCTCCGCACCCGGATAGGCATCGCGGTACGCACATCCTCCCGCCCCCTGGCCGCCGTCACCCTGAGCTGCACGGATGAGGCGACCGCGCAGACCTTCCGGTTGCCGATCTCCCGCGGACATCCCGTCGTCGTCCTCAAGTCGGCCGCCCTTTACAGCGCGCTGGACCGACCCGCGGGCGATTCGCTCACGTCTGCGGTCGAACACGTCACGCACGCACCGGACTTCGCGACCGCGCTCACCGGCCACAAGGCCGCCTGGGAAGACCTGTGGAGCCGAGGCGAGGTAAAGGTGCCCGGCGAGGCCGGCCGGATCCTGCGCCTCCACGCCTTCCACGTCCTGCAGACCCTCTCCCCGCACACGGCGGAGCTCGACGCCGGCGTACCCGCCAGAGGCCTGCACGGAGAGGCGTACCGGGGCCACGTCTTCTGGGACGAGCTGTTCGTCACCCCCTACCTCACCCTGCACCTGCCCGAGGTGGCACGCGCCGTGCTCATGTACCGCCACCGGCGCCTGCCCGTGGCCCGTGCCGCAGCGCGGCGGGCCGGGCGACCGGGCGCGATGTTCCCCTGGCAGAGCGCCGGTTCGGGGCGCGAGGAAACGCAGACGTTGCACCTCAATCCGCGCTCCGGCCGCTGGCTGCCGGACCACTCCCGCCTTCAGCGCCATGTGGGCTCCGCGATCGCCTGGAACGTCTGGCGCTATGCGCAGACCACCGGGGACACCGGTTTCCTGTACGGCCCCGGCGCCGAACTGCTCATGAGCATCGCCCGCTACTGGGGAGCGGTCGCCGACTACGACACCGATCGGGAGCGCTACCGGATCCGCGGGGTCGTGGGTCCGGACGAATACCACGACGCCTATCCCGGGGCCGCAACTCCCGGGATCGACGACAACGCCTACACGAACGTGACCGCCGCATGGGTGCTGGCCCGCGGACTCGAGCTCGCCGCAGAGCTGCCGAGGACGCGCATGCGTCAACTGGAGCAGCAACTGGGCATCGACACAGAGGTGCTGAACCGCTGGGAGGACGTCTCGCGCCGTCTTCTCGTCCCCTGGCACGGCGACGTCATCAGCCAGTTCGAGGGCTACGGCGATCTGGCCGAGCTGGATTGGGACGCCTACCGCGCTCGGTACTCCGACATCCGCCGCCTCGACCGGATCCTGGAGTCCGAGGACGACACGGTGAACCGCTACCAGGCGTCGAAGCAGGCCGACACCCTCATGCTCGGCTACCTCTTCCGCCCCGACGAGTTGCACGACATCTTCGCCCGGCTCGGCTACCGGCTCGACGACGACCTCTGGCGGGCGACCGTCGCGTACTACTTGCAACGCACGAGCCACGGTTCGACGCTCAGCAGTCTTGTCCACGGCTGGGTCCTGGCCCGCCACAAGGGTCCCGACGCCTGGCGGTACTGCGAGGAAGCCCTGCTCGGCGACGTGATGGACATCCAGGGCGGCACGACCGGCGAAGGCATCCACCTCGGAGCCATGGCCGGCACCCTCGACCTCATCGAGCGGGGCATCGTAGGGCTCGAGGTCGGCCCGGACGGACTGCGCATCGACCCCGTCCCGCTCCGGGAGGTGCCGCGCTGCTCGTTCACCGTCGACTGCCTGGGTCACCGCGGCATTCGTATCCGGTTCGTCCCAGGGAAGCTGGGCATCGAGGTCCCCTCATCCCGAACGGCGCCTCCCCTTCCCCTGCGCCTGCCCGACGGGGTGACCGCGGACCTGCCCGCGGGTCGGCAGAGGTGGTTCCGCACGGAAGCCGGCTGACCTGTGGATACCGTTCAGGATCGCGCACACTCCCTCGCCGGCACGGGCACGGCCATCGCCGCCCCGCCGAGATCGGTGGTGGTCGCATCAAGACCGGTATCGACTCCATCTCCGTCGCCCCGGACAGCTTCGCCGCGGTCAAGCAGCACGTGGCCGCCGCCGAACTGGTCCGGTACGGGGAGGGCCGAACGGCCCCATCCGGGACCCGATGGCCCCAAGCGGAGCAGCCGTCCCCCTCGCGACAGTGAAGGAAGACACCACATGAAGGCGCTCAAGCGCATCACAACAGAGAGCAACGGAGAGTCGTCATGACTTCCAAGCGCGTCCTGGTCGCCTACGGCACCAAGCATGGTGCGACCGCCGGAATCGCTTCCGAGATCGGCAGGACCCTGCGTGAGGACGGGCTCGACGCCGTCGTGGTCCCCGCCGACGACGTGGACGACGTACGCGGGTACGACGCCGTGGTGCTCGGAGGCGCCCTGTACGCCGGGCACTGGAGCGGCAAGGCCAAGCGCTGCGCCGAACGCAACGAGCACCTCCTCAAGCACCGCCCGGTCTACCTGTTCAGCAGCGGCCCCGTCGACAGTTCCGCCGAGCAGCACGACATCGCGCCGGTGGCGGCGGTGGCCCGGGAGATGGAGCGCCTCGGCGCACGCGAGCACGTCACCTTCGGCGGCAGCATCACCTCCAGTACGCCCGGGTTCATCGCCCGGGCCATGGTCCGTGCGGGCAAGGGCGGGGACTTCCGCAATCCTGAGCGGATCCGGACGTGGGCCCACCACATCAGCGCCGAACTCGCCGCTCCCCGCTGAGCGGCCGGGCAGGATCAGAGCGCGCGGAGGTGCACGATGTCCGAGGCCGCCACGCCCGGAGACGGGCCCACGCGATCGCGTCCGGCGAGAGACGGCCGGGTGCGTCGGCTGTTCGACGGACGTCCGAACGAGCTGCGTCGGCCGGTCGACCGGACCCGGCGCCGCTGGAACGTCGTCTTCGTACTGTCCTTCCTGATCGCCTTGCTCTGCGGCGTCGTCGTCACGACGGCCGTCTGGGAGTCCGAAAGCCGGACTGCCAGGGATACGGCCCGCCACCGGCACCAGATCGAGGCGACGACGGTCCGCTCCGCGGAGCGCGCGGTCTCCAACCGCTCCGGCGGTAACTCGCAGGTGGTGGCGCCGGCCGTCTGGGAGTACCCGGCCGCTCACCAGCACTCCGGGACGGTCTCCGTCCCGCTCGGCACGCCGGCCGGCCGACCGGTCACGCTCTGGGTCGATGACGCGGGCACGGAAGCGCAGGCACCTTCGTCCGAAGCTCGCCGCGCCTTCACGGCCGCAGCGGCGGGAGTAGGAGCCCTCGGCCTGCTCGTCCTGGCCTCGGGGGCAGTGGTCCGCCTTCGTCTGCTCCTGGTCGAGACCCGCACTCTGGCCCAGTGGGAGCACGAGTGGGAGGCCGTGGAGCCGCGCTGGTCCGGCAGGCCGCGGCGCGAACGGGGACCTGGCGATGACTGAGGCAGGCACCCGGCCCCCGTCCCCGGCGGGCGGGCTGCCCCCGAGCCCCGACCCTCTGGAACCGTTGCCGCTCCTGAGGCGTGAGCTCGGCACCGGGCCGAGTGGCCTCTCCGCACGCGAGGCGGCCCGCCGCCTTGCCGTCTACGGCCCCAACGAGGTCCGCCGCAAGGCGCGTACGTCGCTGGGGCGTGAACTCGTACGGCAGCTCGTCCACCCGCTGGCCCTGCTGCTCTGGGCGGCTGCCGCGCTGGCGTTCGTCGCAGGTATTCCCGTGCTCGGGTGGGCCATCATCGCCGTGGTTCTCGTCAACGCGGCGTTCGCGCTCCTCCAGGAACGGCAGGCCGAACAAGCGGTGGAGACTCTCGCGAAGTACCTGCCCGAGCACGCCCTGGTGATTCGCGACGGCCGGTCCTCGGCGGTGGAGGCAAGGGAACTGGTGCCGGGCGATCTGGCCGTTCTCGAAGAGGGCGCCAAGGTTCCCGCCGACGCACGGCTGACCGAGGGTGGCATCGAGGTCGACCTTTCGATGCTGACGGGGGAGTCCACCCCCGCCGAACGGATCGCCGGCCCCGGACTCGTCGGAGCACCGCTGCTGCAGGAACCCAACCTCGTGTTCAGCGGCACCGTCTGCACCGGGGGCCAGGCCCAGGCGATCGTGTTCGCCACCGGAGACCACACGGAACTCGGCCGCATCGCCGCACTGAGTCAGCGCACTCGCCGCGACCCCAGCCCCCTGGAACAGCAGGTCAAGAAGGTCGCCTGGCTCATCGCCGCCGTAGCGGTCGCCATGGGCGGCGTCTTCCTGGCGGCCGGGGTCGCCGTGGGCCTGCCGCTGACGGACACCCTCATGTTCGCGATCGGGCTCCTCGTCGCCAACGTCCCCGAGGGCCTGCTGCCGACCATCACCCTCGCGCTCGCCGTCGGCGTACGCGTCCTCGCCCGCCAGGGAGCGGTGATCAAACGCCTGAGCGCCGTCGAAACGCTCGGCTCCACCAACGTCATCTGCACCGACAAGACCGGAACCCTCACCCGGAACCGCATGCGACTCCAAGCCGTGTGGACGCCGGAGCACGGAAGGGAGCCCGGCCCCTGGGACGGAGAGCTGATGCGGACCAGCGCGCTGTGCACGACGGTCACCCGCGGCGAAGAAGGCGTACTTCGCGGCGACCCGACGGAGACGGCGCTGGTCGAAGGTGCCGCTGCCCGCGCCGCCCCCGTCGACCTCGACGGCCGTGACACCGGGCGCCGAGCCCTCTTCCGCTTCGACCCCCGGCTGCGTCTGATGTCCGTCGTCCAAGCCGATGGCGTGCAGGGTCTGCGCGTCATCGTCAAGGGCGCGCCGGAGACGGTGTTGCAAACCCTGGAAGGCAGTTCGCAGTCCGCGGCCGCGGCGGCGGAGGAACTCGCCCACGAAGGCATGCGCGTCCTGGCGGTCGCCGTCCGAACACTGCCGGCCGGTGCCGAGGTACCGACCCGTCGCCAGGACGCGGAAACCGGACTCCGCCTGCTCGGGCTCGTCGGCCTGTACGACCCGCCACGCCCTGAAGTCGCCGCCGCCGTCCGGCGCTGCCACGAGGCAGGACTCCGCGTGCACATCGTCACCGGCGACAACGGCGCCACCGCCGCGGCCGTCGCCCGCGAAGTCGGCATCGGTCAACCTCGACTGCAAGTGGTGGCACAGTCCGAGTCGATCGGCGACCACGAACTCGACGCACTCCTCGCACCGTCGGACGCCGAAGTCGTCTTCGCCCGCTCCTCACCCGAGACCAAGCTGAAGGTGGCCGACGCCCTGCGCGCACACGGGCAGATCGTCGCCATGACCGGTGACGGGGTCAATGACGCCCCCGCCCTGCACCGAGCCCACATCGGGGTGGCGATGGGACTCTCGGGCACGGACGTGGCCCGTGAGGCGTCCACCATGGTGCTGACCGACGACAACTTCGCCACCATCGTCACCGCGATCGAATCCGGTCGCCGCGTCTACGACAACGTCCGCAAATTCATCGTCTACATCTTCGCCCACCTCACCCCAGAGGTCGTTCCCTTCCTGGTCTTCGCGCTGTCGGCCGGCACTGTCCCGCTCCCGCTGACCGTCCTGCAGATCCTCGCGATCGACCTCGGTACCGAGACCCTCCCCGCCCTCGCGCTCGGCCGCGAACGAGCCGAGCCGGGCACCATGAGCCGCCCGCCCCGCCCGAGCTCGCAAGGAGTCATCTCCCGAGACATGCTCATCCGCAGCTGGGGCTACCTCGGTACCGTCTCCGCAGTCCTGGTCATGGGCGCGTTCTTCTACGTACTGTGGGGCGCGGGCTGGCACCCGGGCGATCCCACCGGCGCGGGCAGCCCACTGCACCACGCGTACGTCACCGCGACCACGGCCACGTTCGCAGGCATCGTCACCTGCCAGGTCGGCACCGCCTTCGCCGCCCGCACCGATCATGCGGCCCTGCGTGACATCGGCCTGTTCACCAACCCCCTGCTCCTGGCGGGCATCGCCTTCGAGCTCGCCTTCACGGCAGCCCTCGTATACGCGCCGCCCCTGCAGGGCCTGTTCGGTACCGCCGCCCTGCCGTTGGACGTCGTCGCCCTCATCGCGACCTTCCCCGTCCTCGTCTGGGGCACCGACGAACTACGGCGCTGGATCCGGCGCACTCACCGGCACACGACGCCCTGACACCTTTACCGGAGGCACGGCATGTCACACACCGCTGAATGGAAGGTCCGTCTCTACCTCTTCGAGGAGGGCCACGCGACCAAGGCCCGCCTGGAACTCGACACGGGCACGAACAGGATCACGGGCCACGGCACCGCCCGCTGCGCACCCCAGGACACCGACGTCCCGGAGATCGGCGACGAACTCGCGGTCGCTCGCGCCATGGAGGATCTCGCCCTCCAGATGAAGCGAGCCGCCTACGGTGACATGCAGGCCGCCGGCGCCCCGTCCCTCCAGGAGTCCCTGAAGCCGTACACCGGGTGGCTGGACACCGAAGCATGAACACGAAGGGTCGGTGCCGGCCGGGCCGGCGCGTTCGCAAGGGATCCCGCGGGCCGTCCGCGGCAGGGACCTTTGGCCCCCATGAAGGTCCTGAGCGGCCCTCCTCCTGAAAGGTCCGCGGTGTCAGCGTGAGAACAGACCCCCACTGGCCCCGGGCGAGGAGACATCATGAACAACATCGTCAGCGGCTCGGAACTCGGCTCCGTCATCGTCGGCGTCGACGGCTCCGAGCCCGCTCGTCAGGCCGCGCTCTGGGCAGCGGGAGAGGCCGAACGCCGCGGGCGCCCGTTGCACATCGTCTACGGCGCGGACACGGACGGCCGGGCCCTCTACGTATCCGCCGAGACCATCGAGCGCGTCCGCAGCGCCGGCCGCGAACTGCTCGACGAAACCGCCACCGCGGTCGAGGAACAGCACCCCGGACTGGTCGCCACCACGGAATTCAGTCGCGGCGACCCCGTGGCCGGCCTGCACCGAGCGGCCGGCCTTCGTGGCACCATCGTGGTCGGCAACCGGGGGCTGGGCGGATTCAACTCGCTCATGCTCGGATCCGTGGGCCTGAAGGTCGCGGCCGGCGCGAGGACGCCCGTCATCATCGTCAGAGGGACCGACGGCGGCGCCGCGAGCGGGACGGTGCTCGCCGGGGTCCGTGACGAGCACGACCTGGACTGCGTCCGTCACGCGGCGCGGGAGGCCGAGCTCCGCAAGGCCGAGCTGCGGCTGCTCCACGTGTGGAACGTGCTCCAGTCCGTCGGCAGCGTGGTGACCATGATGGACGACGTCACGGAGATCGCCGACGAGTACGTCCGGCACCTGACCGCGGTGACGGAGCAGATCCGCCAGGAGTTCCCGGACCTCACCGTGCGGGCGGACGTCGAGAAGAGCGTGTCCGTCGCCGGTGTCCTGGTCGAGGCCTCCCGACACGCCGATCTGCTGGTCATGGGCGGTCGGCGGGCGTCCGCGTACCTGGGACCCACCCTCGGGCGGCACACCCACAGCCTCGTCCACCACTCCCACTGCCCCGTGCTGCTCATCCCGCGCCACACGGACAAGCACGGAGACGAATCGTGATGGCCGCCGCCGAACGCCGCGAGATCGTCGTCGGCATCGACCCGGCCAGGGACTGGCACCTGCCCCTCGCCTGGGCGTCGGACGAGGCCCACCGCCGTGGGCTCGGGCTCCGACTCGTCGTGACCGTGCCTCCGCCGCACCAGAAGCGGCAGGTCAACGGCACCCCTCGCACCACGGCCCCGCACCAGGCGGGCTCGGAAGCCCTGGCAGCCGGTACCGGGTGGGCGCGGGAACGGCACCCGGGGGCCGAGGTGGCCACCGACCTGATCGAAGGAATCCCCGTACCCGCCATCGGCCGCCTGTCCCAGCAGGCCCGCATGCTCGTGCTCGGGTCCCGCCACCTGAGCCGGACCGCGGAGTACTTCAGCGCCGGCTCCACGGTGGTCCCGGTCACGGCCCAGGCGCACTGCCCTGTCGTCGTGGTCGGAAACCCCGAGCACATCACCCAGCAGCCGCCCTACCTGGTCGTGGGCATCGACGGCAGCGAGTCCTCGAAGGCGGCGCTCGCGTTCGCGTTCGAGGAAGCCGACCTGCGCGGCGCCGCACTGCGCACCATCGCGGTATGGCAGCCCCCGGTCTTCCTCCTCCACGACGAGGAGGTCGCACTGCAGGCCCAGCGGCGGATGCTGTCCGAGGCCACGGCCGGCTGGTCGCAGAAATATCCGGACGTGGTGCTGTCCCACGAGGTGCCGATCGGGCATCCGGTGGAGGAGCTCGCGGAGGCCGCCGAGCACGCCTTGGCCGTGGTGGTGGGTCGCCGCGGACGCGGAGGCTACTCCGGCATGCGCCTGGGTTCCGTCGTCCATGGACTGCTGCACCGGGCGTTCTGCCCGGTGATCACGGTTCCGGCGGAATAGGAACCGCCATGGCGATGACCCCGGCCACCGCGGAGGTACCTGTCCGCACGCCCGACGGCCTCACCGACATCGAGGCGGAACGCCGACTGACCGAGCACGGCCGCAACGAGATCCCGCCCGCCCCGGCGGCACCCTGGTACGCCAGGGTGCTGGCCCAGCTGCGCGATCCGCTGATCATGGTGCTCCTGGGCGCGGTGGTACTGACGATCGCGATCGGCGACCACGCCGACGCGGTGGTCATCGCCGTGGTGATCGTCGTCAACACGACCGTGGGCGTCGTGCAGGAGACCCGGGCCGATCACGCCGTGGCCGCTCTCTCCGCGATGTCGGCACCGAAGGCGCGGGTCCTGCGGGACGGCGCTCCGCGCGAGGTCCCCGCCGCCGCCGTGGTGCCCGGCGATGTCCTGCTTCTCGCCGAGGGTGACATCGTGGCGGCCGACGCCGATGTCACCGAGGCGTCCGCCCTCATGATCGACGAATCCATGCTCACCGGGGAATCCGTCCCCGTGGACAAGGAGGACGATTCGACGGTGAGCGCGGGGACCGTGGTCGTGCGAGGCCGGGGTGTGGCGACGGTGAGGGCCACCGGCCCCGACAGCGCGCTCGGCCGGATCGCCGCCCTCCTCGACACCAAGCGGGAGCCGACACCCCTGCAACACCGTCTCGCCTCGCTGGGGCGCATCCTGGCCATCGTCACCCTGGCCCTCTGCCTGGTGGTCTTCGGCCTCGGGCTCGTACAGGGCCTGCCGCTCGGAATCATGGCGGTGACGGCGATCAGCCTCGCCGTCGCGGCGGTTCCGGAATCCCTGCCGGCCGTCGTGACCCTGGCCCTCGCATTGGGAGCCCGGCGCATGGCGGCCCGGCACGCTCTCGTCCGCCGGCTCCCCGCTGTGGAGACCCTCGGCTCCGTCACGGTCCTCGCCACCGACAAGACCGGCACCCTTACCGAAGGCCGCATGGTCGTCCAGCACGTGTGGACGCCACGGTCCTCGGTCGACTTCTTCGGAGTGGGGTACGAACCGCAGGGAGACGTCCTGGTCGAGGGAAGGTCGCCGACGGCGGCCGAGCTCGGGCCCGTGCAGGAGCTGCTGACGGCCGCGTCGCTCTGCAACGACGCCTCCCTGCGGCCGCCCCAGGGAGAGCCCTCGGACGAGGACCGGTGGACCGCGGTCGGCGACCCCATGGAGGCCGCCCTCCTGTCAGCGGCCGTCAAAGCCGGGTGCGATGAGCCGGAGGTTCTCAGGGGCACCCGCCCCAGGACGTGGGAGATCCCGTTCGACAGCGGACGCAAGCGCATGACGACAGTCCACCGCCTGCCGTCCGGTGGCGCCCTGGTGTGTATGAAGGGTGCCCCGGAGGTGGTGCTGGACGCAGCTGTTCTCGCCGACCGCACCGACCTGGTGGCCGGCGCCCGGCAGCAGGCGGCGATCCTGGCCTCCCGCGGATACCGGGTGCTCGCCGTGGCGTCCGCCGAACACGCCGAGCAGCCGAACAGCGCGGAGACGGCCGAGGCAGGACTGAGGCTGCTGGGCCTGGTCGCCATCAGCGATCCGCCCAAGCCCGCGGCAGCGGCCACTCTCGCCGCCTGCCACGAGGCCGGGATCACCCCGGTCCTGATCACCGGAGACCACCCGGCCACGGCACGCGCGATCGCCGTCCGCGTCGGCTTGGCCGGCGCGGACGACGATGACGAGACCGTGGTCAACGGCCCCGATCTGGCCGCCGGCCGGGTTGCCGACCTCACCTCCGCACGCGTCTTCGCCCGGACCGATCCGCAGCAGAAGCTCGACATCGTCGACGCTTGGAGGGCCAAGGGAGCCGTCACCGCGATGACCGGCGACGGGGTCAACGACGGCCCAGCCCTGCGCCGCGCCGACATCGGGGTGGCCATGGGGCAGCGGGGGACCGAGGTCGCCCGCCAGGCCGCCGACCTCGTGCTGACCGACGACGACCTGTCGACCGTGGTCGCGGCGGTCGAGGAGGGCCGGCGGGTCTACGACAACATCCGCCGCTTCCTGGTCTACGGCCTGGCCGGCGGCGCCGCCGAGATCCTCGTCATGCTGATCGGCCCCCTCCTCGGCCTTCCGCTCCCGCTCCGGGCGGGCCAGATCCTGTGGATCAACCTCCTGACCCACGGTCTGACCGGGGTGGCCATGGGGGCCGAGCCGGTGGATCCGGAGGCGATGCGCAGGCCCCCGAGGCCGCCCGGCCAGCACATCCTCGGCGCGGGTGCCTGGCAGCGCCTCGTGGTGCTCGCCGCGGTCGTCACAGCCGCCTGCCTCACCGCCGGGACGGTCGCACGGGCCTGGGGCCTGCCCTGGCAGAGCGTCCTCTTCCTGTCCCTCCTCGCTGCGCAGCTCGGCGTCGTGCTGGGCCTGCGAACCCGCCTGCTGACCCGGGAGAACCTCTTCCTGCCCCTGTCCGTCCTCGCCTCCGCCCTGCTCGGGGCGGCAGCGCTCTACCTTCCGCCGCTGCAGTCGGTTCTGGAGACCGAACCACTTGGATGGCCGGGCCTTGCCCTGGCATCAGTCGCCCTCGCGAGCGGCTTCGCGGCAGCCCGACTCGCACGGCACGCTTTCCTAAGGAGCTGATGATCATGAAGGCACACACGTCCGAGCACGGTCCCCACGCCCGCGTGGGCGACGAGATCGTGGTGGGCGGGCCCTCGGTGGGCAAAGCGGGTCGCGACGGCGAAGTCGTCGGTCTGCACCACGACGACGGCACCCCGCCCTACGACGTCCGCTGGTCGGACACCGGCAGGACGACCCTCTTCTTCCCCGGACCGGACGCACACGTCCGGCACCTCGGAACCGACGACTCCGGCTGATCTTCAGCCTGCGCGGAAACGTGGGGGCGGGGATACGGTGAAGAGGCAGGCCGGACTTCCCCTGGGCGCCGCTTGGAGGTTACGCATGGGCGGGGACGAGCAGGGTGCCGTGCGTTCGGGGCTGCCGCGGCTCCGGCTGGACGAATTGCTCGAAGAGCTCCAGGTCCGCATCGACGAAGTGCGCGGCACCAGGGACCGGCTCAACGGGCTCCTTGAAGCCGTGATGTCCGTCGGCCGGGAGCTCGACCTTCCGCAGGTCCTGAGGGGCATCGTCGAGGCCGCCGTCGTCCTGGTGGACGCGGAGTACGGAGCCCTGGGCGTCATCGGCGACGACCAGAAGCTCGCCCAGTTCCTCCCCGTCGGCATCAGCGACGACCTCCGGGCCGAGATCGGCGACCTGCCCTCCGGCCACGGCATCCTCGGCGAACTCATCCGCCACCCCGAGACCCTACGGCTGTCGGAGTTGTCCGATCACCCCGCCTCCTACGGGTTCCCGGCCCACCACCCCCCGATGCACTCCTTCCTCGGCGTCCCCATCCGGGTCCGCGAGGACGTGTTCGGCAACCTCTACATGACCGAGAAGCGCGGCGGCATCGACTTCGACGAGGAGGACGAGGCGGTCCTGTCCACACTGGCGGTGGCAGCCGGCATCGCCATCGAGAACGCCCGCCTCTACGAGGAAGTACGTCTTCGGGAACGCTGGCTGACCGCAAGCTCCGACTTCACCAGTGCTCTGCTCTCCGGCTTGGCCGAAACGGAGGTACTGGAGGGCATGCTGGAGCGGGCCCGCGACATCACGGGAGCCGACATCGGTGTCTTCTACCTCGTGGGCCAGGGCGGGGAACTGCGCGGCTCGCTGGCCCTGGGTGAGGGCGCCGAGGCGCATCGCGGCATCGTGCTGCCCAGCAGCGCGGGAACCCTGGCAGCAGCCGCCCTCGGCGAGGAGGACGGACTGATCACTGTGGCCGACGTCGGAACCGAGGTCCGGATCACCGTGCAGCCGGAACGCTGGAAGGGCTTCGGCCCCGCCGTCGCCGTCACGGTCGGCACCAAGGAGAAGCTGAGCGGTGTCCTCATCCTGGCCCGCAGACGCGGCCGCCCGGCATTCGCCCGCGCCGAGATCGCGGCCCTGCCCGGCTTCGCCGGCCAGGCCGCCCTGGCCCTGGAGCTCGCCGACCGGCGCCGGGACGCCGAGCAGATGAGCATGCTGGAGGACCACGACCGCATCGCCCGCGACCTGCACGACCTTGCCATCCAGCGCCTTTTCGCCACAGGCATGACCCTGCAGAGCGCCCAGCGCTTCGTCGAGCATCCCGAGGCTTCGGAGCGGCTCGCCCGAGCCATCGACGACCTGGATGCCACGATCAAGATCATTCGCTCGACGATCTTCGGACTCCGCGAACACGAGGCGCCCGGGGTCACGCCGAAGCTGCGGCTGCGTGCTGTCCAAGCCGTGGAGGAGGCCGCCCGGGCGCTCGGCTTCGCCCCGGCCCTGCGGATGGAGGGCCTGATCGACACCGACGTACCCCCCGAGACCGCGGACGAGGCGCTCGCGGTGATCGGGGAGGCACTCACCAACGTGGCCCGCCATGCACAGGCAGGCCGCGCAGAAGTGTCCCTCTCGGCCGTCGAGGGCGTACTGACCGTACGGGTCACCGACGACGGAGTGGGAGTGGCACAGGGAGGCCGTCGCGGCGGGCTCCGCAATCTCGCCGAGCGGGCCGAACGCCTGGGCGGCGAGCTCTCCGTATCGGCGCACGGGTCGACCGGGCGGGGGACGAAACTGGAATGGCGGGTACCGCTGGATGGAGGCGACTTCCCACCCCCCGGGTGACCCCCCTCGACACTCAGCTCCGGCCCTTGCCGTGCTCCGGCTCGTGCCCGCGCCCGTGCTCGTGTTCGTGGACCTGCGCGGCGATGACGGCGGCCTGCACCCGGCGCTCCACCCCCAGCTTGCCCAGCAGCCGCGAGATGTGGTTCTTGACCGTCTTCTCGGACAGGTACAGCCGCTTGGCGATCTGCGCGTTCGTGCGGCCCTCGCCGATCAGTTCGAGCACGGAACGCTCCCGCTCGGAGAGAGCGGCCAGCCGATCGTCGTCCGGAGCCTTGACGGTCTCCGGGTCCCTCAGCGAGTGCATCAGCCGAGCGGTCGTCGCAGGGTCCAGCATGGACTGTCCGGTCGCCACGGTCCGTACGGCCGAGACCAGGTCCGACCCCTTGATCTGCTTGAGGACGTAGCCGGCCGCTCCGGCCATGATCGCGTCGAGCAGCGCGTCCTCGTCATCGAACGAGGTCAGCATCAAGCAGGCGAGATCCGGCATCCGCGAGCGCAACTCGCGGCACACGGTGATCCCGTCGCCGTCGGGCAGCCGGACGTCGAGCACGGCGACGTCCGGGCGCAGCGCCGGCCCGCGGGTCAATGCCTGCTCGGCGGTGGAGGCCTCGCCGACGACCTCGATGTCGGGCTCCGCGTCCAGCAGGTCGTACAGGCCGCGGCGTACGACCTCGTGGTCGTCCAGGAGGAAGACCCTGATGGGCGCCCCGGACGAGACAGAGGGTGCTGGTGCGTCGGACATGTACGCCCCTGTGATCGATCGGCTGTGCGTACCTCTTGTCGTACGCATTGTCTCAGCGGAGCGGGTGGACGCACCTTGTGGTGCGTACCGGAGCCGGCGCGGCGGTGAAGGGTTTCAGGCAGCTCCGGCGGGCTTCCCTTCCAGCTCCATCCGTACGTCCACCACGCCTTCCACGGCACGGATGGCGCGGGCCACCAGCGGCACCAGGGCGCGATTACGGAGAGATCCCCGCAGGGTGACGACGCCGTCCTTCACCGATGCCTGTAGATCTACCGGGGGAGCGAGCTCGGCGAGAACCGCGTCGCGGATCTCCTCCTCGATCTCCTCGTCGGTGCGCAGGAACACCTTGAGCAGGTCGCTCCGGCTCACGACCCCCTCCAGCATCCCCACGCCGTTCACCACGGGGAGGCGCTTCACGCGCCTGCGGGCCATGATCTGGGCAGCCTCGGCGAGCGTGGCGTCGGGGTGCACGGTCACGGCCGGACTCGACATCAGCTCCTCGGCCAGCACACCCCCCGCCTTGGAAGCCTCTTCCAGCTGATCGGGAAGCCGGGGGTCGTCCTGCCTGAACTCCTCCTTCGGCAGTAGATCCGCCTCGGAGACCACCCCGACGACTCGCCCCTCGCCCTCCAGGACGGGAACGGCGCTGACCTTCCACTCATCCATCAGCTCGACGATCTCCTTGTACGAGGCCTCACGGCCGATGGCCACAGCCGTATGGGTCATGACGTCGCTGACGGTGTACCGGGACGCGGGCATGACGCCCTCCTCACTGCTGGGGGTTCGGGTGCGGGACACCGGCCGTCAGAGATAGCTGCCACTGCCGTGCGGGGCATAGAGGTCGAGCAGCCGGATACGGGCGGCGTGCAGCCGGTGCGCGAGCACCTGCGCGACCCAGTGGCCCATCGCGGAGCCGAAAGCAGGGTCGGTATCCATCATCGTGCGCACCGCGGCGGCGTCGAATTCGTACGTGCGCACCGGCGTCGTGGCCACCGCGCCCAGTCTCCAGGCACTGGGCTGCAGCATCCACGAGCACCCCACGAGTTCGCCCGGTCCGAGCCTTTCGATCACTGCCGGCTGTCTGCCGGGCACATGCACGTCCAGGGCGACGATGCCGGTTCGGACGATCCAGAACCTGTCCGCCCGGCCGCCCTCGTTGAAGAGGCGCGCGCTCTCGGGGAAGTTGACCTCCCGTGCGATGTCCATCAGCCGGGAGCGGTGCTCAGCCGGCAGCGCGCCGGCGATCTTCGTAGGGGGAGTGGTCCTCATGGCGGCCTCCGGTCGATTCCGATTCAATTCTGGGCGCCTCCAGAGGCGCTGGGTATGGGCCGACCAGCCCCCGATTCCGCAGGACAGGGGACCGTTCGGCCCTGGCACGGCACACGAGGAGGCAAGGACGCTGGGTGAAACCGAGGCCGAAACCATGAGGTCGGAGCGGAGGGCCGTGTGATGGATCACGCAACCGCCCGGAGCCCGGACCACGGCTCCGTCCTGGACCCGATGCGGTCCACGGAGCAGCTGGACCGCT
Organism: Streptomyces sp. BF23-19; assembly: GCF_041106355.1. Classification (NCBI taxonomy): domain Bacteria; kingdom Bacillati; phylum Actinomycetota; class Actinomycetes; order Kitasatosporales; family Streptomycetaceae; genus Streptomyces; species Streptomyces sp. BF23-19. The sequence goes on from NZ_JBGBPT010000007.1 coordinate 118,487, forward strand.
CCGAAGCGCTGCGGCTCCTGGGGACCGTGCCGCTGGGCCGCGTCGTCTTCACCCACCAGGCGCTGCCGGCCATCCGACCGGTGAACCACGTGGTCGAGGGGGAGGACGTGATCGTCCGGCTCGACGCAGGCGCTTCACGCGCGTCGTTGGTGGCGATCCCCGGTACACCCGGCATCGTCCTCGCCTACGAAGCAGACGCCATCGACCCCGACACGCATCTCGGCTGGAGTGTCGTGGTGATCGGCTACGCCGAGCTCGTCGAGAATCGCAACGACGCCGAACGGCTTGAGGCGCTGCTCGACCTGTGGACGAACCGGCCGACGGCCGGCGTGCTGCGCATCCGGGCCGAACTCGTCACAGGGTTCCGCCTGGGGCCGGAACCTCGGCCGACTTCCACCGCCGGGTGAGGCCCGGCCCTGCTTCCGACACCTGGCGACGGCGTGGGCTGCGATCAGCGGCTACGGAGGTGCGCGAACCTGGGCGAAACGCGGTGGAAAGGGAGTGCCGGATGGATTGGCTGGTGACGGTCACGGGCGCGGCCCTGGTCCTGCTGATCCTGCGGGACGTGTTCCACACGCTGTGGCACCCGACGCGTCACGGCGGGCTGAGCCGCCTGGTCATGACCACACTGTGGCGGCTGTCGTCCGTCCTGGGCACCCGTCGCACAGCGGCCGGCCTGGCCGGCCCGCTCGCCATGGTGTCCGTCGTCGCCCTGTGGGCCCTGACCGTGGCGGCGGGCTGGGCGCTGATCTACTGGCCTCACATGCCAGAGGCGTTCGTGTACGCGGGCGGGTTGCACCCCGACGATCATGCGAGCCTGCTGGACGCGACCTACGTCTCGCTGGTCACGCTCTCCACCCTCGGCCTCGGTGACGTCGCACCCGCCGAGGGGTGGTTGCGCCTCCTCGCACCCCTGGAGGCGCTGGTCGGGTTCGCCCTTCTGACCGCGACGGTCTCCTGGATCCTCGGCATCTATCCAGCGTTGGCGCGCCGCAGGGCGCTGGCATTGCGGCTGTCCCACCTCTCCCGTACCCATCCCAGGAAGGAACAGATCGACTCCCCGGCCGGGGCCGCCATGCTGGACGGCTTGGCCACAGCGCTGTCCGCGGCAGCGGTCGACTTCCTCCAGTACGCGGAGTCCTACTACTTCCACGACGGCGACGACCGGACCTCCCTCGCCCACCAGATCGGCTACGCACTCGACATCGCCGATGAGGGGTCGGAAGCCGGACATCGGGATGTCCGGCTCGCCTCCACGGTGTTGCGTTCCGCCCTGCAAGACCTTGCGAGCATCCTGGACGAGCGCTTCCTGCACACCCAGGGCACGCCCAGGCAAGCTCTCGCCGCGTTCGCACACGACCACGGGCACCGGTGACCACGCCCTGCCGTGAGTCTTCCGGCGTGGACGACGACCTCGACCGTCAGCCCGTTTCTACGCCGCGGCGTCCACACCGCGCTGCCCCGCAGACTCCGTCGAGGTCCGGACCGGCGATGTGCTCGTGGTGACACATGCCAGCCAGGCCGCCTCCGCAACGGTCGCGCCTGGTCGCACGATGAGGCCGGAGCGGTCATGAGCAACTCCGCCGTCTCCTTGCGTGCCTTGTCGCCCAGCGGTACTTCGCGGTACCGGGCGAGGACCCCGGGCAGGGGGATGCGCCGTGCGCCGTTTGCCCCATGGCACAGGACCGCGTCCCGCGCGTAGGGCAGGCTGTACCTGGAGACGCCCGACGAAGGAAGCGGGTACGTATGAAGCCGCTCGCCGGTACGGCGGTCATCGGGATCGGCAACGAGTTCCGGCGCGATGACGGGGTGGGGTGGGCCACCATCGCGTTGTTGTGCGAACGGGAAGCACGGAGACCTCTCCCCTCCGGTACTGAGCTCGCCCAGAGCGACGGAGACCCCGGCCGCCTGATGACCCTCTGGGAGGACAAGTCCCTCACGCTCGTCATCGACGCCTGCTTCCCACCTGCGGCGCGGCCCGGGCGGACACACCGGTGGTGTGTGGCCCCGGGCGAGATGCCGCACCCGGCCGCCGCGGGTAGGCAGAGCACCCACGGGCTGGGGCTCGCCGAGGCCTTGTGCCTCGCCGACAGTCTCGGGCGCGGTCCCGGCCGCCTCATCGTGTACGCGGTCGAGGGAGCGGACCGCTCGCTGGGCACGGGGCTGACCCCAGCCGTGGCGGCCGCCCTGCCACTTCTGGCCCGACGCATCGAGGAAGACGTCCGCAAACACGGCGAGCGGACTCGCCGGACCAGCTTCGAACCAGGGAGCCCGCCGGTCTGACATGCTGCCGGATCTGGACACGTGGAGACCGAGAGGTGCACCATGACCGACGCTTCGGATGCCGGAGCCGTCCTCGACCACCACGACGAGGCGGTCCTCGACCGCGACGGTCTGGCCGCTCTCGTGCGTGTCCTGAAGGCACGCGGCCGCACGGTGATCGGCCCGACCGTGCGCGACGGCGCGATCGTCCTCGACGAACTGGACTCCGCCGATGCCCTTCCCTACGGGTGGGGGGTCGAGCTGGAGGCGGGGCAGTACCGGCTCCGCCGCCGCGAGGACGGGGCGGCCTTCGCACACAGCGCGGGACCCCAGTCGTGGAAGTCGTTCCTCCATCCGGAGCGCGTCCGCCAGTGGTCCGCGGATCGAGGCCCGGACGGTGCGCCGGTCGTCCGGGAGGAGAAACAGGAGAGCATTTCCTACGCGTTTCTCGGCGTGCGGCCCTGCGATCTGCGTGCCATTCAGATCCTGGACCGGGTGATGAGCGGAGGCCGGTACCGGGATCCCGCCTATCTGTCCCGGCGTACGGGTGCCTTCCTGATCGCGGCCGAGTGCACCGAGCCGGGTGCCACCTGCTTCTGCGTCTCGATGGGGAGCGGGCCGGCCGCCGACGCCGGGTACGACCTCGCCCTCACCGAGGTGGTGGACGATGACGGCCACCGCTTCCTGTGCCGGAGCGGGAGCGAGGAGGGAGCTGCGGTCCTCGCGGAACTACCGGGTCGTAGCGCCGATGGCTCCACCCGAGCGGCTGCGATCCAGGCCGTGAGCGCCGCCGCCGAACGCATGGGCCGCTCCATGCCGCCGGTGGACCTGCGCACGCTGATGCGGGACAACCTGGAAGCGGATCGCTGGGACGACGTCACCGCCCGGTGCCTCAGCTGCGGCAACTGCACCATGGTCTGCCCCACCTGCTTCTGCACCACGACGGAGGACGTCACCGATCTGACCGGCGATCACGCCGAGCGCTGGCGCCTCTGGGACTCCTGCTACGACCTGGACTTCTCGCTCCTCCACGGCGGTCCGGTCCGGTCCACCCCGCGCAGCCGCTACCGCCAGTGGCTCACTCACAAGCTGGGCACCTGGCACGACCAGTTCGACAGCTCCGGCTGTGTCGGCTGCGGCCGGTGCATCGTCTGGTGTCCCACGGGCATCGACCTCACCGAGGAAGCCCACGCCCTGCACCAGGAAGCCACGCAGCGGGAGAACACGCCGTGACCTCGCAACCCGGCGGGCCTCCCGGCGAGGAGGTGTTCACCGCTCTGACGACGGAGCACCGCGGAAAGCTGATGACCCTCGCCCGGGAAGTCGCCCTTCCGGGCGGCACGCGGATCTTCGAGGAGGGGGAGAAGGCCGACCGCTTCTGGGTCATCCGCTCGGGCACGGTCGCGCTCGATGTCCACATGCCCGGCCGGGGGCGAGTGGTCGTCGAGACCATCGGCGCGGGCAGCCTGCTCGGCTGGTCCTGGCTGTGCCCGCCGCGGCAGTGGCACCTCGCGGCCGAGACCCGGGACCCCGTCCGAGCCTGGGAATTCGATGCCGCGGCCGTCCATGACCTGTGCGCCGAGGACACGGCGCTGGGCCTGTCGCTGGTCACCGTCGTCGCCGAGACCATCGGCGACCGGCTTCGAGCCACCCGCACCCGGCTGCTCGACCTGTACGGACCGCCGGGACCGCCGGGGAGCGGGCCGGTGCCATGACGCTCACTCCCCTCTCCTACCGCGTGGTGGACCGCCGCGACGAGACGCACGACACGGTCACGCTCGTACTGGAGCCCGCCGCGGATGCCCTGAAGCCCTTCGCGCCCGGCCAGTTCGCGATGCTGTACGCGTTCGGTGTCGGCGAGATCCCGGTGTCCGTGTCCCGGATCGCGGACGGGCACCGGCTGACGCACACGGTCCGCGCCGTCGGTGCCGTCTCCCGCGCACTGTGCGGCCTGCGGATCGGCGGGTGGGTCGGCGTGCGCGGCCCCTTCGGTACCGCCTGGGACCCGGCCGCCGCTCACGGCAACGACCTGCTCGTCATCGCCGGCGGCATCGGGCTCGCTCCGCTCCGTCCCCTCGTCGACGCCGTTCTGGCCGAGCCCCAGGCGTTCGGGCGGCTGAACGTCCTCGCGGGTGCCCGGACCCCCGCCGATCTGCTGTACGGGGACGAGTTTCCCGCCTGGGGAAAGCCGTTCGCCGCCGTCACGGTCGACCGGCCTGCCAACGGCTGGACCGGCCGGGTCGGAGTCGTCACCACGCTGCTCCGCGAGGCCCGGTTCACACCGTCGGACACGGTCGCCTTCGTCTGCGGGCCCGAGGTGATGATGCGCGCGACCGCACGCGCGCTGATCCACCAAGGGGTACGTCCCGACCACATCCGGGTCTCCCTCGAACGCAACATGCGCTGTGCCACCGGCCACTGCGGACACTGCCAGCTCGGACCCCTGTTGCTCTGCCGCGACGGCCCGGTCGTCGGCTACGACCAGGCCGAGCCCCTGCTCACCGTCCGGGAACTGTGAGATGAGCACCCCCACCACACCCCAGCCCCCTGCCCGCCCCCGCCTCGGCGTGTTCAAGTTCGCCTCCTGCGACGGCTGCCAGCTCACCCTCCTCGACTGCGAGGACGAACTGCTCGGCATCGCCGCCGAACTGGAGATCGCCCACTTCCTGGAAGCGTCCAGCGATGCTGCTCCCGGCCCCTACGACCTCGTCCTCGTCGAAGGGTCGGTCAGCACACCCGAGCACGTCGAGCGCATCCGGCGCATCCGCGCCGAAGCCCGCCACCTCGTCACCATCGGGGCCTGTGCCACGGCCGGCGGTGTACAGGCGCTGCGCAACTACGCCGATGTCGAGGGGTACCTGGCGACCGTCTACGCCCGCCCCGACTACATCGAGACCCTCGCGACCTCCACGCCGATCTCGGCCCACGTACCCGTCGACTTCGAACTGCGCGGCTGCCCCATCGACCGCGGTCAGCTCGTCGAGGTCATCACCGCGTTCCTCGCCGGACGCAAGCCCGCCATCCCGAACCACAGCGTCTGCTTCGCCTGCAAACGGCGCGGCAACGTCTGCGTCACCGTCGCCCACGGCACACCCTGCCTCGGCCCCGTCACCCACGCGGGCTGCGGCGCCCTGTGCCCGACCTACGGGCGCGGCTGCTACGGCTGCTTCGGGCCGGCCGGAACCACGAACCTTCCCGCGCTGGTCCCGCTCATGCAGCGTGACGGGATGAGCGAGGAGGACATCGGCAGGTTCCTGCACACCTTCAACGTGACCGCCTTCACCGCCGCGGAGGAGCGAGGACAGCCCGACGTGACCGACGCCGAAGGACCGGGATGAGCGACCCCGCGCCCCGATACCAGGAGTTGCGCATCCCCTCACTCGCCCGTGTCGAGGGTGAGACCGCGCTGCACCTGAGGATCCACGACGGCACCGTCACCGAAGCGCGGCTCAAGATCTACGAGCCTCCGCGGTTCTTCGAAGCCTTCCTCCGGGGCAGAGCCCACACAGAGCCACCCGACCTCACCTCCCGCATCTGCGGGATCTGCCCCGTCGCCTACCAGATGAGTGCCTGCCGTGCCATCGAGGACGCGTGCGGCGTCGTCGTCGACGGACAACTGGCCGCCCTGCGCCGCCTGCTGTACTGCGGCGAATGGATCGAGAGCCAGACGTTGCACATCCACATGCTGCACGCACCGGACTTCCTCGGCGAGGACGACGTGATCGGTCTGTCCCGCTCCCATCTGGAGCACGTCGAGCGCGGACTGCGCCTGAAGCAGACCGGCAACGCCGTGGTCGAACTGCTCGGGGGCCGGGCCATCCACCCCGTCAACGTCCGGATCGGCGGCTTCCACCGCGCCCCGACCCGTGCTGAACTCCGACCCCTGGAAGAACGGCTGCGCACCGCCCTCGACGACGCCTGGGACACGGTGCGCTGGGTCGCCGGCTTCGAATTCCCGGACGCCGAGTGCACCGCCGACCTGCTCGCCCTCGCCGAGACCGGCACCTACGCCATCGAGTCCGGCGTTCCCACCGTGCTCCCGTACGACGAGACACTCCCGCCGTACAGCTTCCCCCTGCGGGACTTCACCGACCACGTGGCCGAGGAGCAGGTCTCCCACTCCACCGCCCTCCACTCCCGGCTGGACGGCCGAAGGCACCTCACCGGCTCCCTTGCGCGCTGGGCGGTCAGCGGCCACCTGCTGTCCCCACTGGCTCTGGAAGCGGCACGGGAGGCCGGACTGGGCGACCCCCCGTCGCGCGCGGGTGCCGGACGGGGGGAGGTCTGCAGGAACCCGTACCGAAGCATCCTCGTCCGGGCGGTGGAAGTCCTGTACGCGGTGGAGGAGGCCCTGAGGATCATCACGGAGTACGAACGTCCGGCCCGCCCGTGCGTAGAGGTGCCGGCCCGGGCCGGCACCGGCCACGGTGCCACGGAGGCGCCACGCGGCCTGCTCTACCACCGCTACGCGTTCGACGACGGGGGGCGTGTCACGGACGCCCGCATCGTGCCACCGACCGCCCAGAACCAGGGCGCCATCGAGGAGGACCTGCGTCGGCTGGTCCAAGCCGGCCTCGATCGGGGCGAGGGCTCCGAGGCCGAGCTCACCCGGCTGTGCGAGCGAGCCGTCCGCAACCACGACCCGTGCATCTCGTGTTCGGCCCACTTCCTGGAACTGGACATCGAACGCACCCACTGATCACGCCCTGGAAGGACGGCCTCCTGCGCGCTGCGGGGAGGCCTCAGGTGCTCCTCGGATGACATGCGGCCGTAGCTCGGCGCGTTGGCACAGGTGCTTCATCGAGTACCGCTTACGGTCACTTGCACGGCTACCGGCGCGATCGGGGACGACAGCGCTCCGGCCGACCGGACACCGGACACTTCACCGCCCTTCCAGTCACCTACCTGACGGAGCAGCCGGCATGGAGCCAGTCGTCACCGTGGGCCTCGACGGTTCACCCGAGAGCCTCGCCGCCGCCCGTTGGGCCGCTGACGAAGCCGACCGCCGCAAACTCACCCTGCGACTGCTGCACGCGTGGCCCCTGCTGGCTCCGGAACCGACCCACCTCCCCTCCGAGATGGATCAGAACTATTGGGCGAAGCGGATCGTGCACCACGCGAAGGCGGAGCTCCAAGCGCGCCACCCCGGCCTGATCATCGTCGGAAACCTGGTCGCCGAGGACGCTGAGCAGGCGCTGCTGAAAGCGTCGGCGGAGTCCGAGATGACCGTGCTCGGCTCGCGGGGGATGGAGCCCGTCGAGAGCTATTTCCTGGGTGACATCAGCATGCCCGTCGTGGCACGGGCCGAGCGGCCGGTGGTCCTGGTGCGCGCCGGGGCGCGCGAAGAGGGTCCGCCGTCCACTCCAGGCGCCTCGGGCGTCGTCGTGGTGGCGCTGAAACTGCACGGTCCGTGCGATGACCTGCTCGCGTTCGCCTTCGCCGCCGCCGCGGCACGAGGTGTTCCCCTGCAAGCCGTCCACGGCCGAAGCATGCCCCTCCACGCTCACGCTCCCTGGGGCACGGACCACGACGTGACCGAAAAGATCAGGCAGGACGCGCAGAAGCTCCTGAGTGGCGCTCTCCGCCCCTGGCGCGAGAAGTTCCCGAGCGTGGAGGTAACTCCCGCTATCGGTCTTGAAAGCCCTACCAAGGTCGTGGTCCGGACTGCCAAGGGCGCAGGGCTCCTGGTCGTCGGCCGACGCAGGCATCGTCCCGCCCTTGCACCCCCACTGGGTTCCGTGGCCACCGCCGCGATCCATCACGCGCGCTGCCCCGTCGCCGTCATTCCCCATGACTGAGCCGAGCCACCGCGAGGGGCCGCCGGCGCCGGCGCACCGGACCGACGCGTCCGCGCTCCGGACCGGCACCGGCCTCGATGTTCCGTCACTCCCGCGCGCAGAGGTGTGCGAGACGCACACCGCGGTCCTGTTCTTCGTCGGTGACCGCGCCTACAAGCTGAAGAAACCGGTCGACCTGGGGTTCCTCGACTACACGACCACGGCGGCCCGGCGGATCGTCTGCGAACGGGAGATCGCCCTCAACCGTCGCTTCGCCCCTGACGTGTACCTGGGCCTGGGTGAGTTCCGTGGACCGGACGCCGATACGCCCGAGCCGCTCGTGGTGATGCGCCGCATGCCGGCGGAACGCCGCCTCTCCCTGCTCGTGAGTCAAGGCGCCGATGTCGACGACGCTCTGCGGTCGGTCGCACGCCTCCTCGCCTCCCGCCACGCGGACGCGCCCCGCGGCCCGGACATCGACGAGCAGGGCAGGCGGGACGCGCTGTCCGCACGCTGGGAAGCGAGCTTCACGCAGGTCAGGCAACTGACCGAAGACGGTCGCCTGCTCGACGGGGTGGAGGAGATCGAGCGCTTGGTGCGTCGCTATCTCGCAGGCCGCGAGACACTGTTCGACACCCGTATCGAGCAGGGGCGGGTGGTCGACGGTCACGGCGACCTGCTCGCCCAGGACATCTTCTGCCTCGACGACGGCCCCCGCGTCCTGGACTGCCTGGAGTTCGACGACCGCCTCCGCTACGTCGACGGACTCGACGACGCGGCCTTCCTCGCCATGGACTTGGAGCAGACGGGTGCCCGGGAGGCCGCGGCGTTCTTCCTCGCCCAGTACGGCGAGTACTCCGGCGACCCCGCACCGCCGTCCCTGTGGCACCACTACGTCGCCTACCGCGCGTTCGTCCGGGCCAAGGTGTCCCTGATCCAGGCAGCTCAAGGCGCTCGCGGCGCGGAGGCGGCCGCGCGGCGCCTGGTCACCACGACGCTGCGCCATCTGCGCACGTCCACCGTCGGCCTGACCCTCGTCGGCGGCCTGCCGGGCAGCGGGAAGTCCACGCTCTCCGGCGCACTGGCCGATCGTCTGGGCGTCACGCTGCTCAGCAGCGACCGCCTGCGCAAGGAGCTGGCAGGCATCCCGGCGGAGGAATCAGCGGCCGCCGGGTACGGCGAAGGGCTGTACACGCCCGAGTGGACCGCGAGGACGTACGCGGCCCTGCTCGACCGGGCGTCCACCCTGCTGTCCCGTGGCGAGTCGGTCGTCCTCGACGCCACCTGGTCCGACGCGGGACAGCGCGAGGCCGCCCTGCGCATGGCCGAACGCACCAGTGCCGACCTCGTGGCCCTGCACTGCCAGGCTCCGGGAGAGGTGTCGGCCGCGCGCCTGACCACCCGCGCCCCCGGGGCATCCGACGCCACCCCTGAGGTGGCCGAGGCCGTGGCAGCCGCGGAGCCCCCGTGGGAGGAGGCCGTCCCCATCGACACCGGCGGCCTTCTGGAGGCCGCGGTCATCCAGGCGATGGCGGCCGTACGCCCCTACGGCTCCGGCCAGGCCCCGGTCTTCCGCCGCCCTTACATGGAGCCGGATTAAGGAGAATGACGACCCCGCGCGCAGAGGCACGCTCGCCGCAACGAACGTCCTGGCGACAGCTCGATCTCCGGTTTCATCGGATGTCCAGCATCTCGGCCACGGGGCGCCGGGGCGTCACGGGACCCTGCGGTCCGTAGCCGAGCCGGATCACCATCTGGACGTGGGTCATCGCCGAGCCCGGATCGCGCACCGTCCAGCGGAGCGCGGGCCATTCGAGCGGCTGCGAAGTCATGGATGTGACCAGCCCGTCGGCGGTGGCTTGAAGGAGAACCCGCTGCAGGGCCTGTCCTGCTCGTAGCCAGTCCTCGGGCCCGTCACCCGAAGTACCCAGCAACACGATGTGCGGGTTCTCCTCGAAGGTGGCCCACCCGCGCCCCGGAACGCGTCGGGAGCGACCGAAATCGCGCACGACCCCACCGCGACCCGCGTGTTTCGGACCGAAGGCGTCCACGGGAATTCCGTCAGGACGGGTCTGGCCTTCCGGAGCGCCTGCATGTGTCCACGCCATCGTCTCCGCCGTCATCGCGGGATCCATCTCCTCGCGATTCTCGGAGTCGTGAACCAGTCCCAGCACGGTGTCCGTGTGCCAAGCGTCCGGTACCGCCAGGCGGCACCCTTCGAGAAGGGCGGCGGCGCGCAGACCGTCCAACAGCGCCGGAGGGATCTCCTCCTCCGCGAAAGGAAAGCGGCTGGTGTGACGTCGCCGTACGGCTGGATGGAGGCTTCCGAGATCCCTGTCCGTGGGCCCGGGTGCCCGGAGGTCGGCAGCGGCCAGCAGCCACGGATCGTCCGGGTCGGGCAGCAACCGCACGTCTGTGCCCCACCCTGCCGAGGCTGCGGACACCCGCAGGTTGAACAGGGCGGCGGCGCAGCCCAGGTGGAGGGCACGGTGGTCCGGGTCGGCACGGGGCATGGCACGGCCCGGGTCACCGTACAGCTCGATGAGTCCGGAGGCCGGTCGGTAGAGGAACTTCCACGGCTGGGCGTTGTGCATGGACGGAGCAGTGACGGCATCCTCGATGAGCGGAACGATCTCTGCCGGGTTCGGAAGCGATGCGGTCATGAGGCTTTCCTGCCTGTGCGATGGGCCTCACTCGTGTGCGATGACGGCGACCGGTGAGACCGCGTGGTGCATCACGGCATGTGTGATGGGGCCGATGTGAGTGCCGAATGTGGCGTGGCGGATACGGCGGCCGACGACGACGAGGGCGGCAGTGGAGGCCGCGTCGAGGATCTGAATCGCCGGCTGGCCGATGGTGGCTCGGGAGTCGACCTGCAGAGAAGGGTACTTCTCGTGCCAGGGGCTGATCATGTCGTCCAGTGTGGTGACGACGCCGTTGGCCATTTCTTGCTGGACCCCCGGGTCGAGAGCCGGTGCGTAGCTGAGGATGGGCGGTGGCGACCAGCCGTGGATGATCACGAGCGGGCAGTGGCGGTGGGACGCCTCCTCGAAGGCGAAGGCGAGCAGGTTGTCACAGGGCTGGTGGATGTCCACGCCGACCACGAGGGGCCCGGTGTCGCGGGCACCGTCCGGCGGATTGCCGGCGCGGTCCACCGACCGGACCAGTACGACGGGGCGCGCGGCCTCGGCGACGGTGGCGAAGCCGGTGGATCCGACGAGGAACCCGGCGACGCTGCCGAGTGCGCGCGAGCCGAGTACGAGCATGTCGGAGTTCTCGGCGGCGTGCGTGAGCGCCAGGGAAGGCAGCCCGCCCACTCGGCGGGTGTCGACCTTCAACGACGGATGCACGCGGCGCACGTCTTCGGTGGTGTCGCGGAGGACGGCCTCGGCCCACCGCCGACGGTCCTCGGTGGTCGTGACGGGAAGGGGAGGATTCTCCAGCCATTCTTCTGCGTGGACCAGGTCCAGGGAGGCACCGCGGAGCTCGGCTTCATGGGCTGCCCAGCGGGCAGCCGCCGTACTTTCCGGGGACCCGTCGAGGCCGACGGTCACTCGGTTCGCCATGGTCTCCATCTCCTTCTTCGTGGGGCGGCGCCTCTCCCGCTCACTCAAGCCTGACTGCCCGACGGTCTCCTGTTGAGGGGCCGGTCGGCCCCTCGTGGGACCGACCGGCCCTGTCTGCGGTGCGGTGGACGAGAGGTCTTGGGCCTTGATCAACCAGTGCGGTCACGACAGGCGGTGTGCCGGTCGGCCCGGCGTCCGGCAAGGGCTCGGACGGCCTTGGGCTGCTGCCTACGGCGCGGAGAAGCCACGCCCCCATGCTCTCGCGTCGACGAGCGCGGCGTTGGGCCCAAAGCCCGGACTGGAGACGGTCAGGGGCACGCGAGTGAGGAGGCAGCCGTGACCACCGCACGGGACATCATGCACAGTGGCGCCACCTGCGTACAGGAGACCGAGACGCTGCGCGGAGCGGTACACCGCAGCGTCTCGTCTCGCGCCGCTAATCGTGCGCGATGACGGCGACAGGCGCCTCGGCGTGGTGGAGGACCGCGTGGGTGACCGGTCCGATGTGCGCGCCGATCGAGGACTTTCGGATGCGGCGGCCGACGACGATGAGACCCGCTTCGGAAGATCTGTCGACGAGTTCGGTAGACGCATGCCCGGCGCTCGCGCGTGAGATGACGCCGACGCCCGGGTACTTGTCCCGCCAGGGCCCCAGGACGTCGCCCAGAGAGGCATTCGCGTTCATTTCGAGCTGGGCGTGAACTCTCGGATCGTACGCCGCGCCGTACCCCACCAGCGGAGGCAGCGACCAGCTGTGCAGGACATGGAGGGCGCAGGCCCGCCGCGCCGCCTCCTCGAAGGCGAAGGCGAGCAGCGCGTCGCACGGTCGGCTGATGTCAACGCCTACCAGCACGTCGCGGGCTGCGTGCCGGCCGTCGGGATGCTGCACCGCGTCCTCGCTCGCCCGCACCATGACCACCGGCCGTATCGTCGCCTGGATGACCGCCATGCCGACGGAAGCGAGGACGAAGCCTGTGACGGTGCCCAGTCCCCGGGAGCCCAGGACGATCATGCTCGCGCCGGCCGCCACGCTGGCGAGCTCGGCGGCCGGTCTGCCGTCGAATGATCGGACATCGACATCCAATCCGGGCTGACTCGCGCGTAGTTCGTCGGCGGTCTCGGTCAGCAGCGCCTGGGCCCAGTGGCGGCGCACTTCGCTCGTCGGCACCGGGAGGCCGCGGGGCGACGACCATTCCTCGGCGTGGACGAGGTGGAGCGGCACGCCGCGCATGGAGGCCTCTCGCGCCGCCCAGTGGGCCGCCGCGAGGCTTTCCGCGGATCCGTCGAGGCCGGCGACGATTCGATCGTTCATGATGGCTTCCCTCGGCAGGGCGGGGGCCCACAGGGGTCCGGGATCCGGTCTCCGCCCTTGCCCAGGCGGAGCGGCGGCCTGTTCAGGCTGAGTTCGTGTCGTCGATGGCGTACCCGAGATGCTGGGTTACGGAGACCACGCCGTCCACGGTCCGGCAGAGACGTTCGATGAGCGGGACAAGGCTCCTGAAGTCGACGGTTCCGTGCAGTTCGACCCGGCCGTCGGTGACGGCCACGGTGATGGCCGAGGGGCTCTGACGCAGGCTGAGGTCGAGCACGTCAGCCATGATCTCGTGCCGGATGTCCTCGTCGTCCCGGAGGAAGATCCGCAGCAGGTCCCGTCGGCTGACGATTCCGATCAGTACGTCCGAGTCGTCCACCACCAGGAGCCGCTTGACTCCCTGGGCCTCCATCAACCTGGCGGCTTCGGCGACGGTCCAGTCCGGCCTGGCGCACACAGGGGGCGAGGACATCAGCTCCTCGGCGCGCGTACCTGCGGCCTTGTCCTCCTGCCATGCCTCCCGTTCGGGAAGCGACCGGAAGTAGTCGCTCTGGCCCGCGGATTTCGGCAGCAGGTCCCGTTCCGAGATCACGCCGAGCGGGTGGCCGGATTGGTCGACGACAGGGACGGCCGACACCTTGTGTTCCGTCAGGGTGCGGGCGATCTCCTTGAAGGGGGCGTTGCTGGGGACGGTGACGACCTCGCGGGTCATCAGCTCGCGGACTTCCCGATGCTTCATGCTCTTCTCCTACCGTTCCGTGGCCGGCCCAGCGCCGACCGACACGTCGTCCTGCTCGTAGTCGAGCCGGTTGACCACGTCCACGACGCCGTCGACGCTCTGACACAGGCGCAGCACGATGGGGACCATGCTGCGTCGGCCGACGGTCCCGCTGAGGGTCACCAGCCCGTCGGTGACCTCGACGGTCAACGACGACGGGCTGAGCCCGAGGGCGCGGGTCAGTACGTCTTCGAGGATTTCCTCCTGAATGGCGTGGTCCCTGCGCAGGAAGAGCTGAAGCAGGTCACTGCGGCTCAGGATGCCGATCAGCCGGCCGCCGGCGTCCACCACAGGCAGTCTCTTGACCTGGCGCCCCCGCATGACCCGGGCCGCGCGGACGACGCTCCATTCGGTCCGGGCGGTGACGGCGGGGCTGGTCATGAGATCGGCGGCGGTGTTCGTGCCGCTGCCGGAGCCGCGCTCGCGGAGCAGGTCGGCTTCGGAGACGACGCCCACGGGGCGCTCGGCCTCGTCCACCACGGGTACGGCGGAGATGTCGAACTCCTTCAGGAGTCTTGCGATTTCCTTGAACGGGGTGCCCCGCTGGACGCTGACAGCAGTCGGAGTCATCAGGTCGGCGACGCTGCGGTGCCTCATCGTCAGCCTCCTTCACGCGCGGACTTCGGTGTCGAGGCGCACGGCCGTGACGTCCACGACTCCGGGTACCGTGCGTGCGACTCGGACCAGCACGTCTTTGAGAGCCGGGTCCGGGATGGAACCGTCCAGGTGGACGATGCCGTCGGCCACGTGGACCTGCACCATGGCCGAGCCGCCGGGGATGAGCTCGGCCATGATCAGCCGGCGGAGCTCCTCGGCGATGTCCGCGTCCGGGCGGAGGTAGATCTTGAGGAGGTCGCCCCGGCTGACCACGCCGACGAGGCGGCCGGCGCCGTCGACGACGGGGAGCCGCTTGAGGTGGCCGCGAGCCATCAGGCGTGCGGCGCCGGGGATGGTGGCGTCCTTGGTCACGGTGACCGCCGGTACGGTCATCAGCTGCCCGGCGGTGACTGCGCGGGACTCGTCCGCGCCCTGGGCCTTGAGCAGCAGATCCGCTTCGGACACCACGCCGGCGACCCGTCCTTCCTCCGACAGGACGGGCAGGGCGCTGATCCGCCACTGCCGCATGGTCTCCACGATGTCCTTGAACGGTGCTCTGCGGTCGACGGAGATGACGGCATGCGTCATCACGTCCTCGACGGTGTGAAGTTGCTTCATGATGCCTCCAGAAGCGGAGTCCTGATACGTCCGAGCGTGGACACCTGTGCCCGTCGGCGGTAGGGCCGTCAGGGGGTCACTTCGGGCTGATCAGCCCTGTTGTCGATCGTGTCGGGCGTGCTTTCATGACATTGACGGAAAGAGTCCCTGAGAGGATGCGGAGAAGCGGCCGGCGGCCGTGCACCGCACGATCGGGATCCGCGAGAAGCGGGCGGACTCTTTCCGCCCTTTTGCTGTGAGGGGTCAATGCGCGGCGGTGCGGTCCGGGTCGGCAGCCGTCGACAGGTCGTCGATCGCGTAGCCGAGTGCTTGGTCCACGCTGACGACCCCGTCGACCGACTGGCACAGCCGTTCCACGACCGCAATGGTGGACCGGTCCTCGACCTGGCCGCTCAGGGAGACGACCCCGTCGCGTACGGTCACGGCAACGCCGCCGGGTGTCATCCTGAGCGTCCGGCCCAGCACGTCGTCGACGATCTCATCGCGGATGGCGTCGTCGCGACGGAGCATGGGCCGCAACAGGTCTGTGCGGCTGACGATGCCCACCAGGATTCCGGTCTGGTCGACCACCGGCAGACGCTTGACACCCCGCTCGTGCAGGAAGCGGGTCGTCTCGACGATGCCCCACTCCGGCCGGGCGGTCAGGACGGGGGTGGACATCAGATCGCCGGCGGTTCGGGCGTCCATGGAGGCACGGTCCATGGACGCCGTACCGTGCAGAGGATCACGACCTTCGGTGTCGGGCAGCCCGGCTTGCCTGCGGAGGAGGTCGGCTTCGGAGACGATGCCGATCGGGTGGTGACGGGTGTCCACGACGGGCAGGGCCGAGACACCGTTGTGGTCGAGGTCGAGGGCGACCGTTTTGAGTGACGCTTCGGGGCCGGTCGTGGCCACGTTCCTGGTCATGACGTCTGCGACAGTGCGGTGAGACATGGTCCGATCTCCCGTGTGAGTAGGGCTGTCAGTCGTGAGCGACGACCGCGACGGGGGCGGCGGCGTGGTGCAGGACCGCATGGGCCACGGACCCCAGATGCGCCCCCAGAGGAGAGCGGCGCAGACGGCGGCCCACCACCACGAGGTCCGCGCTCGCCGCGGCTCGGACGAGCTGGTCGCCGGCGGCCCCCATGAACGCCTCGTGGGTGACGCTCAAGGACGGGAACTTGTGCCGCCACGGCATCAGCATGTCGTCGAGCATCACGCTGACACTCCGGCCGACCTCCCGCTCGTTCTCAGGGTCGAAGAAGGGCGCGTACTGGTAGATGGAGGGCATCGTCCAGCCGTGGATCACACGCAGGGCGCAGCTGCGACGGTCGGCTTCCTCGAAGGCGAAGGTCAAAACCTTGTCCGCTGCCTCGTGGATGTCGACACCCAGGACGATCTCCCCGTCCCGGACGGGCTCGGCCTCCTCCGGCGCGTCCGACACGCGTACGAGCACCACCGGCGTCTCGGTGGCCACCAGTGTCGACAAGCTCACCGAGCCGACGAGGAAGCCGACCAGGCCTCCCACCCCGCGGGAGCCGAGTACGAGCAACCCGGCGTCCACCGCCTCCGCGGCCAGGGCTGCCACCGGCCTGCCGGAGAGGCACCTGGTCGAGACCTCCAGGCCGGGAAGCCGGCGTCGCACGTCCTCCAATGCCTCGGTGAGCGCCTCGTCGGCCCAACGGTCGGCCACATCGCGGCCCGGCACCGGTACCGCAGGGCTGATCAACCAGTCGACGGCATGGACGAGCCTCAGCGGCACTTCGCGCAAGGCCGCCTCCCGAGCGCCCCAACGGGCCGCGGCCCGGCTCTCCGGAGAGCCGTCCACGCCGACGGTCACATGGTGCTTCATCGTCAGAACCTCCTCGGGCGGCGCGGGGCCGCGGTCCTCTTCCAGAGTCGCCTGCGGCGCGACGACCGAGGAGGGGCCGAGTGGCCCCCTATGGGGCCGACCAGCCCCCCGCTACTTCACGGCGCGCGGCCGTCCGGGCGTCCCCCGGACGGTCCACACCGGACGTCGCGGTCACAGGGACATCCCGAGGGCGCTGCGGTGCGTTGGGGTGAGCTGGGAGTCATCGATGCGGGCCGTCAGACGGGGGGCGACCGCGACCACACCGTCCAGCTGGCTGGTGAGGCGGATCAGGACCGGAACCTGGCTCTGTCGCTCCAGCCGGCCCTCCAGGGTCACGATGCCGTCGACCACGTGGACGGTGACCGCGTCCGCGCCCAGCCCCATGGTGTCCACGAGTACGTCCGCGACCACACGCTGTCGTATCTCCGAGTCCGGTCGCAGGAAGAGCCAGAGCAGGTCACGGCGGGTGACGATGCCGACGAGACGGTCCCCGTCGTCCACGACCGGCAGCCGCTCGACGCCCCGGCGGGCCATCAGCCGGGCGGCTCCTGCCGCGGTCTCGTCCCCATGAACCGTGACCGCCGGCGCGGACATGGCCTCACCGGCGGTGAAGGTCGCCTCGGACGGGAACGTGAACGCGGCCCCACCCCGGCCGGCATCGGGCTCTTCGCCCATCGGTGGCTGATCGGCGACTGCGCGGCCGATCAGGTCGCTCTCGGAGACGACGCCGAGCACCCGGTCGTCGTCGTCGAGGACCGGCAATCCGCTGATGTCGTGCTGAGCGAGCAGCTTGGCGACATCCTTGAAAGGGGTGGACGTCAGGACCGAGACGACCTCGTCGGTCATCAGGTCTCCGACCTTGATGTGCTTCATGAGGCACCTCCTGCCGTCACAGCGATCCACCCGGAAGGGAAGGCCGGAGGACGCCGATAACCACGATCCGCCGAATGCCAGGAGAGGAGGAGGGCCGAATGGTCCGGAGCCGGGCCCGATCGGACCCGTGCCGCAGTCTCCTGGCGGAGGAGCCCGAAGAACCGACCCGAGAGCCGGACCCCTGGCGGCTCTCCGAGGAGGAACCATGGAAGCCACTACGAGCAGCTCGGAACTCGGAGCCGTCATCGTCGGCGTCGACGGCTCCGAACCGGCCCGCCAGGCAGCGATGTGGGCAGCGGCGGAGGCCGCACGCCGCGAGCGTCCGTTGCACATCGTGCACGGGTCCGACACCGACGGCCGGGTCCTCTACGTCTCGGCGCAGAGCATCGAGCGGGTCCGCCGGACAGGTCGCGAACTGCTGGACGCCACGGCGGCCGCGGTCAGGGAGCGGTTCCCCGGCCTACAGGTCAACCCCGAGTTCAGCCGCAGCGCACCTGTCCGAAGCCTCCACCAAGCCGCGGGCCCCGATGGCACCATCGTGGTCGGCAGCCGGGGGTTGGGCGGTTTCAGCTCCCTCATGCTCGGATCGGTCGGCCTCAAGGTCGCAGCGGGAGCGAAGACGCCCGTCATCATCGTCAGAGGCGCCGAGAACGGCGCCGAGACGGGCGTGGTGCTCGCCGCCGTCCGAGACGAACACGACCTCGACTGCGCACGATATGCCGCACGCGAGGCACAGCTCCGCGCGGGCTCGCTGCGGCTGCTGCACGTGTGGAACATCCTGCAGTCCGTCGGCGAGGTCGTGACCCTGCTCGACGACGTGGAGGAAATCGCCAACGAGCAGGTCCATCACCTGAACGCCGTGGCGGACCGGATCCGCGAGGAGTTCCCGGACCTGAGTGTGCAGGTGGACGCGGACAAGAGCACGTCAGTGGCTTCTGTACTGGTTGAGGCCTCGCGCCAGGCGGACCTGCTGGTGATGGGCGGCCGACGGTCACCCAGCTATCTCGGGCCCACCCTCGGGCGGGTCACGCACAGCCTGGTCCACCATGCCCACTGCCCCGTACAGCTCATTCCGCGCCACACGGACAAGGACGGGAGCGAATCGTGAGCGACGCGGGGGAACACGAGGAGGTCGTCGTCGGTGTCGACCCGGCCAGGGACTGGCGTCTGCCCCTGGCCTGGGCGGTGGACGAGGCCGCACGACGCCGCCTACGTCTGCGGCTCGTCGTAGCCGTGCCTCCCCAGCACGACACGCAACACGTCGACGACACGCCGCGCAGCATGGCCCTGCACCAGGCGGCCTCGGAGGCCCTCGACGCGGCTGCGGCCTGGAGCAGGGATCGACACCCGGAGGTCGAAGCGGTCGTGGACCTCGTCGAAGGCTTCCCCGCTCCGGAGATCGGCCGACTGTCGAGCCATGCCCGCATGATCGTGCTCGGCTCCCGCCACCTGAGCCGGACCTCGGAGTTCCTCAGCGCCGGCTCCCTGGTCGTCCCCGTCAGCGCGCAGGCGCGGTGCCCGGTCGTCGTCGTGGGCGACGCCGAGCACGTCACTCAACAACCGCCCTACCTGGTGGTGGGCATCGACGGAAGCGAGTCGTCGAAGGCGGCACTCGCGCTGGCATTCGAGGAGGCCGACCTCAGGGGGGCCAACCTGCGTGCCGTGTCGGTGTGGCAGCCACCGCTCTCCCTGCGCCACGACGAGGAGGCCGCGCTCCAGGGGCAACGACGCATGCTGTCCGAGACGACGGCAGGCTGGTCGCAGGAGTACCCGGACGTCGTGTTGACCCACGAGGTGCTGACCGGGCACCCGGTGGAGGAGCTCGCCGGTGCCGCCGAGCATGCCCTCGCCGTGGTCGTGGGCCGTCGGGGGAAAGGCGGTTACACGGGCATGCGCCTCGGATCGGTCGTCCACGGGCTGCTGCACCGGGCGCACTGCCCGGTGATCACGGTCCCGGTGCGGTGAGGACTGCGTCACGACCATGGCCGGCACCCCAGCTCCAGCACGTCGCGGGCACCGGCGGCTCCGAAGCCGCGGCACGGACCGCCGGCCTAGAGCGGACACGGTGTCGTCTCGGCGCCCACCCGCTGCGCCAGGGCCGTCAGTGCTGTTCCGGTACTCGGCTTCTGGCACAACTTCTGCGGTGACGAGCCGACACTTGCCGTGGTGCCCTGGGGCGGGAGGCGTACCGAGAGGCAGACACGGCCATGGGGATGGGCCAATCGGTCCCCGTCGCGACCCCGACCGGCCCATGCCCGGACGACACGGGCCGACAGACAGTGAGGACATGCGGGGCATGCCCTGCACGTCATGGCCCGGACCATCGCAACAGGAGCGCGAACCATGTTCTGGTACGACCACGGAATGGGAGGATGGGGCTGGGTTGCCGTGTCCCTCGGCATCCTCCTCGCGGTCCTGGCCGTCGCGGCAGTGGTCCTGCTCCTCCGTAGCGTCGACCGGTTCCCCCCAGGCCCGTCGCAGCCCCCGGCCGCGCCTTCCGCCGAGCAGGTCCTCGCCGAGCGGTTCGCCCGAGGCGAGATCGACGAAGAAGAGTACGAACGACGTCTGACCGAACTGCGTGCGCACGGGCCAGGCCGGGACCGGCCGGGACCGGGAGACAGCTGAACCCGCCGGCGCCAGTGCCCGGGTACCTGGGCACGCTCTGCGGGGATGGCTCGGCTTCCCGGTCCAGAGGGAGGGGCACGTGCTCCCACCACGGGGGGACCTCGCACCGACGGTCGTGGTGCCGCTCCGGATGCGCACGGTCTGGAAGAGAGCCGAGGACGGCGAGCTCGGGTACGCCTTGTCCCACGTCTACGGAGCCGCGTTCGACCACCCCGGGCTGCTGGTCGTAGCGTCGCGCGTGATGCCGGGACAGGTCTCCGTGTACGTCCCCTCCAGCCAGGAGTTGGCGAGGACGGCGGGGCCGCCATGGCCCGGACCCCAGACGCACAGGGCGTCGAGGGACCGCTCCTTGACCACGTGGTTCAGGGTGGGTGTGCAACGAGATCGAGGCCGGGGGGCGCCCCGGTGGCCGAGGAGCCGAGGCTTGATGTGCTCCGGACGTAGGGGCTCGACCAGCAGCGGGTTGTCCTTGAGGTGGATCTGGCCCACTGCCAGGTGGTTGGCTGCACGCCAGTGGGCGTCGACCTCCGAGACGGGATACGCGGTCATGTCCGCTCCTCCGTGCGGCGGTTCGGAACGTTCGTCGACCGAGCCGATGCCGACACGCTGCCCTCGCCCCGTTCCCGTCGCGAGGGGAGAACCGGCCCTCGGGGAGGGACTGTCGGCCCCTGTGCGGCACGGACCGTCGCGGCCAAGGTGGTTTCAGCGGCGCCGGCACCCCCGGCCGGTGCCGCTCCCCCTGCCGGCCGACCCCGATGCCCCGGCATCAGTACGGAGGACAGACCTGTGAAGCGCACCCTCGTCGTCGGAGTGGACGGATCCCCGGAAAGCCGGGCCGCGGCCGACTGGGCCGCTCGCGAAGCCGTACGGCGCGACCTGCCCCTGCACGTGGTGCACGCCTGGCTGTGGCAGCCGCTCGTACTCCCGCTCGTCCAGGACCGCAGCACCGAAGCGCGTCGCGCCGAGGACATCCTGAGGGAGGCCGAGGGCGAGCTCACCCACCGGTACCCGGGGCTCACCATCACCGCGGAAGTTCTCTCCGACGCCGCGGTGCCGGCTCTGCTGCATGCCGCCAAGGGAGCGGAGCTGCTCGCTCTCGGCACCCGCGGGCACAGCGCACTCGTCGGCTTCCTGCTCGGCTCCTCCGGACAGCAGGTGATCGCTGCCGCCGAGTGCCCCGTGGTGTCGGTACGCTCCGCGCACGGCAGGCCGGTGGCCCTGCCGGAGCTGGGTGAGGTCGTCGTGGGCCAGCAGGGCGGCATGGAGGAATCCGCCGAGGTACTGCGGATCGCCTTCGAGGCGGCCGCCGCACGCAAGGTCCCGCTCCGCGCGGTCCGCGCCTGGAGCCTGCCCCCGGTCTACGGCTACAGCCCGGGCTCGATGTGGATCGCCGACCAGTTCGGCGGTCTGGAGCCGTACGAGAAGGCCGCGCTGGAGCAGGCGCTGGAGCCGTGGCGGCGGAGGTACCCCGAGGTGGACGTCGTCGAGCACGTGGAGCGGGGCAGCGCCGGCCACGTCCTGCTGACCGCGTCGTCGGACGCGCAACTCCTCGTCGTCGGCCGCCGGGTCCGCGAGTCCTCGGTAGGGATGCGCATCGGATCCGTGGCCCATGCGGTCCTGCACCATTCGGCCTGCCCGGTCGCGGTGGTCCCGCACTCCTGACCGGGCCGGGGGAGCGGGAAGGGGAAGGGGGCGGGGGCGGGGTGCGTGACTGTACGGTGCACCCCGCCCCGCCCCGCCCGGCCCGCCCGCCACGGCACCCTCTACTCGGCGGCCGGGACCGAGTGCCGGCTCGGAGGGGTCAGCGCATGGCTGGCGATGACGGCGGCCTGCACACGACGCTCCACACCCAGCTTGATGAACAGGCGCGAGATGATGTTCTTCACCGTCTTCTCCGCAAGGAACATCCTCTTGCCGATCTCCCGGTTGGTGAGACCCTCGCTCACCAGGACGAGGATCTCCTTCTCCCGGTCGGTGAAGCCCGGCAGACCGGGGACCTGCTCCTCCTCGGGGACGTCGCCGCGCATCCGGGCCATGAGCCGGGTCGTGGCTCCGGGATCGAGCATGGACTGCCCGGACGCCACCGTCCGGACGGCGGTGACCAGGTCGGTGCCGGAGATCTGCTTCAGCACATACCCGGAGGCTCCCGCCATCACGGCGTCCAGCAGTGCCTCCTCGTCGTCGAACGACGTGAGCATCAGGCAGGCCAGCTCGGGCATCCGGGAGCGCAGCTCACGGCACACGCTCACCCCGTCGCCGTCCTGGAGCCGCACGTCCAGCACCGCCACCCGGGGGCGCAGCGCGGGAATGCGGATCAGCGCCTGTTCCGCCGTGCCCGCCTCACCGACCACGGTCAGGTCGGGCTCGGCGTCCAGCAGGTCGTGCACCCCGCGGCGCACGACTTCGTGATCGTCGAGCAGGAAGACCGTGATCGGCGTCTTCGTAGGGGGGAGGGCACCGCTGTCGGTCATGAGGCAACTCCTTCGCCGGGTTCGTCCTGGGCGCACGAACTTCAGCATCCTGCCTCCCGCGCGGGCCGAACGGACAGGGCCGATCGGCCCTCATCGGTCCGTGCTCGGCTCGGCGGGGGACCGGTCGGCCCTCGGAGGAGGGACCTTCGGCCCTGTCCGGAGGGCCTGCCGGACCTTCCCGGGTGCACTCGGCACCGGATGAACTGAGGGCGCACGGGGAACGGCGCGACTCGACGGAGCCGCATGCAGCGCGGAGGATCCGATGACGACCGCCTTGATCGACCTGCGGACCATGGCACATGATGCCCGCGGCCTGGAAGTCACCTTGTCCGGGGAGCTCGACCTCTACACGGCGGAGCAAGTGGAGCCTCGCCTCCACGAACTCGCACGAGCCGGTCACCGGAACCTGATTCTGGACCTGTGTGGCCTCTCCTTCTGCGACAGCGCCGGTATCGACCTGTTCATCCGTCTGAACCGCCGCTGTCGTGCGTCGGGAACGCGGCTCCTCCTCTGCGATGTGCCGGCCCAGGTGGTCAAGTCCATGCGGGTGCTCGGTGCGGACAGAGATCTTCGGCTCGTCGTCACGTGATCGCGGGGTCGTTCGAATCCGGAGCCCTGATGCGGACCGTTCGGCCCTGGATCCCTCACCGGATGGGGAGGGAGGCTGGTGGATCGAAAGCCGTAAGGACCGATTGGCTACTCGACGAAGGTGCGCATCATGGACCAGGACGGCACGCAGTCCGCCGACGGGCAGGTCCGTGATACGACGCCTGCCCGGCGCATGCGGGAGCTGGACAGGGCCGAGGCGCTCCGGTTGGTGGCGACGGTGGCCCTGGGACGCATCGTCTTCACGCAGCACGCCTTGCCCGCTGTCCGCCTGGTCAACCACCTCGTCGAGGGCGGGGACATCATCATCCGGATCCACGACGACGGTGCGCTCGCCTCCCTCGTGGCACCCGCCGACGTTCCCGGTCTGGTGGTCGCCTACGAAGCGGATGTCATAGACCCCGACACGCACCTCGGGTGGAGCGTGGTAGTCACCGGGTACGCGAGTCCGGTGGCCGACGCCGGCGAGGTGGACCGCTACGCGGAATTTCTGCGCCCCTGGGTGGCACAGCCCATGGCCGGCGCTCTCCGGATCCGCCCCGATCTCGTCACCGGCTTCAGGATCGAGGCGCAGGCGCCGCGGGCCACGTCGGCCGCCCGGGACGCGTCGTGACCGTGGCGTCAGGTCCCGGTGGGCAGCGGCGCCCGCCAGACGAGCCTGCTGCCTCCCTCGTCGGGCGTGTCGACGGTGAAGGTTCCGCCCACGACCTCGGCCCGTTCGGCGAGGTTGCGCAGGCCGCTCCTGCGGCCCTGCGCCGGGATGCCCCTGCCGTTGTCCGAGACGGTCAGAGTGATCTCCCCCGGTCCGGCCTTGAGGATCACGCCGACGCGGGTCGACCGCGCGTGGCGGGCCGCGTTGCTCAGGAGCTCGCCGAGCACCGCCATGACGTGGTCGGCGAGCTGCGGCGGCACGTCCGTGTCGAGCAGGCCCTCCATGCTCAGACGGGGCGGATGGCCGAGGGCCGTGGCCGCGTCGCCGACGGCCCGGGCGGCGCGAGCCCGCAGGCCGGGGCCGCTCTCGCGGTCCTTCGTACGGAGCCCGAAGATCGTCGATCGGATGATCTTGATGGTCTCGTCCAGATCGTCGACCGCACGACCGACCCGCTCCGCAGCACCCTCGTGCTCGACGAGGCGAGCGGCACTCTGCAGGGTCATGCCGGTGGCGAAGAGCCGCTGGATGGCGAGATCGTGCAGGTCGCGGGCGATCCGGTCACGCTCCTCCAGCAGGGCGATCTGCTCGGCGTCCCGTCGCCGCTCCGCCAGCTCCAGGGCCAGTGCCGCCTGACCCGCGAAGGCGACGAGCGGCTCCAGTTCCCCTTCGCCGAACGCCGGCTCTCCCAACGCGCGCGCGAGCAGCAGGACACCCCTGCTCGCTCCGGCAGCGGTGCCCAGCGGCACCGCCACGGCAGGGCCCAGTCCGTCCCGCACCTGGACATCGGCCGGATACCGGTCATCGTCGCAGGCGTGCAGGGACGCGACGGACCGGCCGGTCCGGTGTGCGGCTCCCGAGAGCGTTCCCGCGAGGGGGACGAGGAGACCCTGCCGTGCTTCGCTGTCGGCGCCGACCGCGAACTCGACGACCAGGCCATCGGCTCCGGCCACCGGCATGGAGATGTCCGCGAGCCGCGCCGCGGTGATCTCCTGCGCGCGGCGGGCGATGAGCTCCAGCACCGCAGGGCGCGAACTCCCGGACAGCAGGCTCTCGGTGATCTCCGCGTTCGCCCTGAGCCACCGCTGCTGGCGCTGCGAGCCCTCGTACAGCCGTGCGTTGTCGATCGCCACGCCGGCCGCCACCGACAGGGTGGAGATCACCGTCTCGTCCTCGGTGTCGAAATCGATTCCGCCGCGCTTGTCGGTCAGGTAGAGGTTGCCGAACACCTCGTCGCGAACCCGGATCGGCACGCCCAGGAACGTGCGCATGGGCGGGTGGTGAGGCGGAAACCCGTGGGAGGAGGAGTGCGCGCCGAGGTCGGTGAGGCGCAGGGGCTCCGGGTGGTGGATGACTTCCCCGAGCAGGCCGTGGCCGGCCGGCAGGGGGCCGATCTCGGCGATCTCCTTCTCGGTGAGTCCGACCGTGAGGAACTGCGAGAGCGTCCGTCCGTCGGGGCCGATGACGCCCAGCGCGCCGTACTCGGCGTCGACCAGCAGCGCGGCGGCCTCCACGATCCGCCGGAGCACCTGGGCGAGATCCAGCTCCCGACCGACCGACACGACGGCCTCCAGCAGGCTGTGCACCCGGTCGCGGGTTCCCCGCACCGCGTCGATGCGCGCCTGGAGTTCGTCGAGGAGCTCGTCCAGCCGCATCCGCGGAACCTGACTCAACGGATCCTCCACACTCACGCGCTTCCCCTCCGCCTGCCGGTGCCGTCCCCCGGGGGTCAGCGTATCGACACGCCCAGGCCCGGAGGGACATCGTTGCGCGCGGATGCCTGCCGTGACTGACTTGATCTCGGCACTGGACGACGACGAGGAGGGGACGATCATGGGTCTCAAGAAGGCGGTCTACGAGAGCGAGCTATTGAGGCTCCAGACGGAGCTGGTCAAGCTCCAGGAATGGACGCGAACGGAAGGCGCCCGCCTGGTCGTCGTCTTCGAGGGCCGTGATGCTGCGGGCAAGGGAGGCACGATCAAGCGCGTCGCCGAACACCTCAACCCCCGCGTCGCGCGCATCGCGGCTCTGCCCACTCCGACGGAGCGGGAGCGCACGCAGTGGTACTTCCAACGGTACGTCGAGCACCTGCCCGCCGCCGGTGAGATCGTGCTGTTCGACCGCAGTTGGTACAACCGCGCCGGCGTGGAACACGTCATGGGTTTCTGCACGCCGGCCGAGCACCAGCGCTTCCTTCGCCAGTGCCCGGTCTTCGAGCGCATGCTGGTCGAGGACGGGATCCTGCTCCGCAAGTACTGGTTCTCCGTGAGCGACGCGGTCCAGGAGGAACGCTTCCGCCGCCGCACGGAAGACCCGTTGCGGGGGTGGAAGCTCTCCCCGATGGATCTGGAGTCCCTGACCCGCTGGGAGGCGTACTCCCGCGCCAAGGACGAGATGCTCGTCCACACCGATACCGAGGACTGCCCCTGGTACGTGGTCGAGAGCGACGACAAACGTAGCGCGAGACTCAACATGATGGCCCACCTGCTGTCTTCCGTCCCGTACGGCGACGTGGCTCTGCCCTCGCTCGTCCTACCGCCGCGGCCCCCCTCGACCGGATACCAGCGTCCGCCCAAAGAGCTTCAGACCGCCGTACCCGATCACGCGGCCACACTTCGCACACCCTGACTCCCGCCACAGTCGCGGTGGCGGCGTTCGGCTGCGTGAACCTGACCACGGCTCCGGCGGCATATCGCGTCCGCAACCCGTCGGCGGCCACCGGGGGAGAGCGCCCGGGGCCCACTGGCTCCGGGAAGGGCCGAACGGCCCCTCGTGAAGGCAGAGCCGGCAAGACAGTCTGAGAGCAGGAGCAGCGCTGTACATGTATCCGGCGGTTGTGCCCGAATGAACGACGCGTGTCCGCGCAGAAACGATCAGTGCCCCCGATACGAGGGGTGTTGCCGAGGAGACTGGTGGAGGTCATGGGATCCTACGTATACGACTTCGCCGAGGGAGGCCGGGACATGGCCGACCTCCTCGGAGACAAAGGCGCGAACCTTGCGGAGATGGCTCGTCTGGGCCTGCCCGTTCCGCCCGGCTTCACCATCACGGCCGAAGCCTGCCGCGTCTTCCTGGCCACCGGCGAGCCACCGGAGGGCCTGCACCGCGAGGTCGGCCAACACCTGGCGGCGCTGGAACGGGCCACCGGCAAGCGGCTGGGGCAGGTGGACGACCCGCTGCTGCTGTCGGTCCGGTCGGGGGCGAGGTGCTCCGTGCCGGACACGATGGAGACCGTCCTGGACATCGGCCTGAACGACCTGTCCGTGCTCGGATTGGGCAAGAGGCCCGATCGGGAGAGGTTCGGCTGGGACTCCTACCGTCGGCTCGTGCAGCTGTTCGGGAGTGTGATCATGGGCGTTGACGCCTCACTGTTCGAAGGCGTGCTCCGGCGCATCCAGGTTCAGCACCGCGTCGTGAACGACTCACATCTGGACACCTGCGATCTCATCCGGGTCGTCGAAACGTTCAAGGACCTCATTCTCGAACGCACCGGAAGGGCGTTTCCGCAGGATCCGGCCGAGCAGTTGTGGCAGGCGATCCTGGCCGCGTTCCGTTCTTGGAACGGCGAGGAGGCCAGGCTCTACCGGCGCCGCGAACGCATCTCGGACGATCTCGGAACGGCGGTCACCGTCCAGAGCATGGTCTTCGGCAACTTCGGTGCCGACTCGGGCAGCGGCGTTGCGTTCAGCCGCGACCAGAGCACGGGGCGTCCCGGTCTGTACGGCGACTACCTGCCGAACGCACAAGGTGAGGACGTCGTCTCGGGTATCCGCGATGCCCTGCCGCTTCAGGAGCTGGCCACGTTGGATCCGGCCTCGTTCGACCGCTTGTGTGGATACATGGAGCAGCTGGAGGCGCACTACCGGGACCTGTGCGACGTCGAGTTCACGATCGAACACGGCACCCTGTGGATGCTCGACGCCCGGGTTGGCAGACACACGACGTAGCCGACCCCTTGCCCCTCAGCCGGACGGCTGCGGCAGAACCAACCGTCACCGTCTCTCACCAGGCGGCGACCGCGCCGCCGACGCGGCCCTCGACCGGACAGCCCTCGTCCGCATGGCCGGCGACAGCCGAACCCGGGACCACGTGATCCGACAGACCGCGGCCGGCCGGACCAAGACCTCAGCTGCTGCTGAGCCGCCACGTGAGGGATGAGGTCGGCGGCGCCCGGTGGGGACAGGCCCGGCCAGGAGCCTGTCGAGAAAGGCGAGCCGCTACCGGGGAGTTTCGTGGATCACCGTTCACCGTTCGACTCAGAGGATGACGGTGCACACCGGATTGCCTGATCGCCTCATGCGGTACCTGAGTCGGCACTGCGGCCGAACTCGGCCTCCAGGAGGTCGGTGAAGATGCCGATGGGGTCCTCCCAAGGTCCTGCCGCCCAGTCGGCGTTGATGTTCACCGCGAGCATGTGTGTGCCCTCGCGTATGCCGTAGACGTACGACCAGGAGCCGAAGAGTGCGCCGCCCATGCCCCAGACCACCGTGCCGGAAGGCAGGGTCAGGCGGGAAACCCCGAGACCGTAGGCGGCACCCGGAAGCCAGCCTTCCGTCGGGACCATGGTGAACATCTCGTGCTGCTGCTCCGGCCGGAGGAGGCGCCCTGCGAGCAGTGCTGCGAAGAACCGGTTGAGGTCGGCGAGGGTGGAGACCATGCCGCCCGCCGCCCAGTACGGACTCGTCTCCAGTTCCGTGACGTCGTGGACCGTGGCGTTCGGGTCGGGGGAGAACAGTTTGGTGTAGTGGCTCGAATGCGGTCCGGGAAGAGTCGGGTCGGCGCCGAGCGGCAGGCCGGTTCCCGTCAGGTCGAGCGGGCGGGCGAGACGGTCGGTGATCTCATCGGCGAGCATCCGGCCGGTCACGTGCTCAACGATCATCCCTGCGAGAACGTAGTTGGTATTGGAGTACGCCCAACCCGTCCCCGCCGGGAAGTCGGCCGGATGCGATACGGCGATCTCCACGAGTTCTTCGGGCGTGTAGCTCTCCTGCCTACTGAGTGCCGGCTGGTCGTGGGTGTAGCTGAAGACTCCGCTGGTGTGGTCGAGGAGCTGTCGGACAGTGATCGTGTTGCCGTCGTGCCCGTTCCCGGTGAGCACGCCCGGCAGCCATCGCTCCACCGTGTCCTCCAGGGCCAGTTGGCCCTCGCCCACGAGTTGCAGGACCACTGTGGCGGTGAAGGTCTTGGTGATGCTGCCGATCCGGAACCGGTCCTCGTGCCCGCGCGCCCGACCTGTCCGTGTGTCGGCGACCCCCGCCGTGCCGAACCAGTGCCCGTCACCGTCACGTACCTCCGCAAGAATTCCCGGTGCTTCCCCTTCCCGCACCGCTCGGTCGAGCACACGCCGGGCGGCGTCGTGGTTCCTGCGGGTGACGTGCACCGCGGGCGTGCCATCTTCCATGTGAACCCCTTGGTTTCAGCTTTTCGCGACACCTGAAAGCTACGTTGCACGTGTGTCCACAGAAGCGGTGCAAGCGAAGGAAGCTCCGGGAACCGGGGAGTTTCCCGGATCTTGTAGCGTTGCCGGTGACGGCTAACGCAACGCATGGCACGGGCGTGCGGAGACGGTCGCGTTCGGCCGGCTCGCGGTGCCCACGGGTGGGAGGGCGGACATGGGCGGCGGGCGACTCACCGCGGAGGACCGCAGGGACATCGAGGCGGGACTGGCCGAGGACTTGCCGTACGCCGCGATCGGGCGACGGCTGGGCCGGCCGACTTCGACCGTCAGCAGGGAGGTTGCCCGCAACGGCGGGCCCGGCGGCTACCGCGCGGAACACGCCGACCGGGCCAGCGCCTGGCAGCGACGCAACCGGCCGCCTCGGCCCGCGACACAACCGGCCGCCGACGCCGAGGCCACGCACGGGCGGGACCCCGACGCCGTCCACGCCTACGCGGACAGGTTCGCTGCCATGCTGGTCGGGACCGGACTGCCCCGCACGGCCGCCAGGGTGCTGGCCTGCCTGGTAACTGCCCCCTCCGGGGCGCGGACTGCTGCGGAACTCGTCCAACGGCTGCGGGTCAGCCCAGCCTCGGTGTCCAAGGCCGTGGGGTACCTCGAAGGGCTCGATGTCCTCACACGCGAGCACGAGCCCGGCCGTCGCCGCGCACGCTACGTCATCGACGACGACGTCTGGCTCCGCGCCTGGCTGAACAGCGCCCGGAGGAACGCGGTGTGGGCCGAGACCGCGCAGGTGGGTGCTGACCTGTTCGGCCCCGGCACCCCGGCAGGAGCACGGCTTGAGGCAATGCGGCAGTTCTTCGTCGGAGTCCACCGGGACATGACCAGCCCGTCGGTCACCGTGGCCCTCGACGACGCGGTTACCGTACTCGCCGCTCTCCTCCACGCGGCCCGGCCCCTCGCCACCCGTGAACTCGCCGCCGCCCTCGGCTGGCCACAGGCGCGCGCCGCCACTGCTGTGCAAGCCGCCGAGCACCAGCCGGAGGTCTGCGGACCACTGACACTCCGGCGCACCCCCTCCGGCGCCCACCTGGTCACAGCCCAGCACGGCAGGCTCACTCCGGCCCAGCGCACGGCTCTCGCCCAGAGTCCCACGCGCGTGTGGCCGTGGGACACATAGGAGGGTGCCTGAATGTGATGGGTAGCCACATATGCGGCGGACCTGGCGACTTCTACGTTGTGGCGACACGGAAGCTCCTCGTCGACCGCCTGGAAGTGGTGTTCATGGCCTCCCCCGAGACCGCTCCTGCGACATCCGGATCCATCCGGAGGATCGTCGCCGCCAGCCTGATCGGCACCACCATCGAGTGGTACGACTTCTTCCTCTACGGGTCGGCCGCCGCACTCGTCTTCAACGAGCTGTTCTTCCCCGGCAGCGAGCCCCTCGTCGGAACCCTCCTCGCGTTCCTGACCTATGCGATCGGCTTCGCGGCCCGCCCGCTCGGCGGGCTGGTCTTCGGCCACTACGGGGACAAGATCGGGCGGAAGCGGCTGCTCGTCCTCAGCCTGCTCCTCATGGGCGGGGCCACCTTCGCCATGGGCCTGCTCCCCACCCACGCGAGCATCGGCGTCGGCGCCCCGGTCCTCCTCACCCTCCTGCGCCTGATCCAAGGGTTCGCGCTCGGCGGCGAGTGGGGCGGGGCGGTACTGCTGGTCTCCGAGCACGGGGACGACGCGAGCCGCGGCTTCTGGGCCTCCTGGCCGCAGGCCGGCGCGCCCGGAGGCAATCTGCTGGCCACCGGGGTGCTGGCCGTCCTGGCCGCCGTACAGTCCGACGCGGCCTTCCTCGCCTGGGGCTGGCGGATCCCGTTCCTGCTCTCCGGGGTGCTGGTGATGATCGGCCTGTGGATCCGGGTGTCGGTCTCGGAGTCCCCGGTCTTCCTGGAGGCACAGGCCCGGGCCGCGGAGCAGGCCGCCGCCGGGGCCGAGGCCAAGCCGCCGGTGGCCGAGGTGTTCCGAACGAACTGGCGCGGGGTCCTGACCGCGATCGGTACCCGCCTCGGCGAGAACATCTCGTACTACGTCATCACCGCCTTCCTCCTCGTCTACGTCACCAGCCACCTCGGGCTGCCCAAGAGCGACGGCCTGAACGCCGTACTCATCGGCTCCGCCGTCCACTTCGTGGCCATCCCGGCCTGGGGCGCGCTGTCCGACCGGATCGGGCGCCGCGCCGTCACCCTCATCGGCTCGGTGGGCATGATCGGTTGGGCCTTCGCGTTCTTCGCGCTGCTGGACTCCAAGTCCTTCCCGGTGATCGCCGCGGCCGTGACCGTCGGGCTGCTCCTGCACGGCGCGATGTACGGACCGCAGGCGGCCTTCATCTCCGAGATGTTCGCCACCGAAGTCCGTTACTCCGGCGCCTCGATGGGTTCCCAGCTGGCTTCCATCCTCGGTGGCGCGCTCGCCCCGATCATCGCCGTGGCCCTGCTGCGCGACTACGACTCGTCCCTGCCCGTCTCGGTCTACCTCGCCGCGGCGGCCGCGGTCACCACGCTGACCGTCCTGGTGGCCAAGGAGACCCGCGGGCGTAGCCTGACCGGGGAACACACGCCGGCACGGGGCCCGGTCCCGGCCACCCGTCGGGCCGGGCACGACCCGGTGCCGGCCGACAACTGACCTTCCGGGCCTGACCGGACCGACCGTACGGACCGTAGCGACAGGTCAGACAGGTCAGACAGGACCGACAGGACCGACAGGACAGGCCTGCTGGGCGTGGGCGGCGCCGGCTCGAACGGCGCCGCCCACGTCAGCGTCGAGCAGCACGGAGAGCACCCGATGCCCACCACCGAAGACAGCGGGACCCGCGCCACCGGCGCGCTGTCGCGGCTGCGCACCCTCCTGGACCTGCTGGACCAGGGCGCGCCCGTCGAGGCCTTCCAGGACCCTGAACTCTCCGACGCGGAAGCGGCGGTGGTCGCGGACGCGACCCGCGTCGCACTCCGCATCCGCCGCACCCTCGGCCAGCACCGCCGCCGCGAGGCCGAACTCGCCGCCCTCTTCGACACCGCGGGCGACCTCGCCCGCCTCCGCGAGCCGGACGCCGTGCTGAAGGCCATCGTCCACCGGGCCAAGTCGCTCCTCGGCACGGACGTGACGTACCTGTCCCTCAACGACGAGGAGGCGGGCGACACGTACATGCGGGTGACGGACGGCTCGGTCTCCGCCGCGTTCCAGCAGGTGCGCCTGGGCATGGGGGAGGGGCTGGGCGGACTGGTCGCCGAGACCGCCCGCCCGTACTCCACCGGCGACTACCGCGACGACCGGCGCTTCAGGCACACCACGACCATCGACACCGCCGTCACCGAGGAGGGCCTCCGCGCCATCCTCGGCGTACCGCTACGCCTGGGCACCCGGGTGATCGGCGTCCTCTACGCGGCCGACCGCACCGCCCGTACCTTCACGCCCGACGAGGTCGCCCTGCTGTCCTCGCTCGCCGACCACGCCGCCATCGCCATCGACGGCGCCCGCCTGCTGGACGAGACGCGCACCGCACTCGTCGAACTCAACGCGGCCTCGCGCACCATCGAGGCGCACAACGAGGCCATGCGCCGCGCCGAGGACGCCCACGACCGGCTCACCGACCTGGTGCTGCGCGGCGGCGACGTCACCGACGTGGCCACCGCCATCGGCACCGTCCTGCAGGGCGGCACCCTCGTCCACGACGCCGAGGGGGCCGAACTCGCCCGGGCGGGCACCGACCCGCGGCCCCCGTCCGCCGAGGCCGTCACCGCCTCGCGGGCCGGCGGACGCGCCGTCTTCGTCCACGGAACGTGGGTGTGCGCGGTCCTCGCCGGGCAGGAACTGCTCGGCAGCATCGCCCTGACCGGCCGCGCCGACCTCGACGACGCCGACCGCCGGCTCTTCGAGCGTGCCAGCCTGGTCACCGCCCTGCTGCTGCTCCTGCGCCGCTCGGTCGCCGAGACCGAGGACCGGATCCGGGGCGAATTGCTGGGCGACCTCCTCACCCGGGCCGCCGACCCGGCCGGCCTGTCGGCGCGCGCCCGCCGGCTCGGTGTGGACCTGGGCCACCCGCACGCGGTGTTCGTCCTGCACACCACGGCCGTGCCCCGGGCCCGCCTCCTGGCCGCCGCCGCCCGCATCGCCCAGGCCCGGAAGGGGCTGGCCGGGCCGCACCACGAGGACGTCGTCCTCGTCTGCCCCGCCGAGGTGCCCGGCGGCGGCCCCGGACCCGTCGCCGCAGGCCTCGCCGGCGAGCTGCGCCAGGCCCTCGCCGCTCCCGTCACCGTCGGAGCCGCCGGTCCGGTCACCGGTCCCGCGGAGTTCGCCGGCGCCTACGCCGAGGCCGGCCGCTGCCGGACCGCACTGTGCGCCCTGGGTCGCGAAGGCACCGGCGCCGCCCTCCACGACCTGGGCTTCCTCGGCGTGCTGCTCGGCGACCAGACGGATCTGGGCGGCTACGTACGGCAGACCCTGGGCCCCGTGCTCGCGTACGACGCGAAGCGCGGCACCGACCTCGCCCACACCCTGCGGGCCTACTTCGACGCGGGCGCCAGCCGGTCCCGTGCCGCCGAGGCCCTCCACGTGCACGTCAACACCGTCGTGCAGCGCCTGGAGCGCATCGGCAGCCTGCTCGGCCGGGACTGGCAGCGCCCGGAGCGGGCACTGGAGCTCCAACTCGCGCTGCGGATCCATCAGGTGAACCGCCACGACGGCCCCGGCCCGGGAGACTTCGCGGCGTAGCCCGCGCCGGCCCGGTTCAGCCGGCAGGGTGGACGGTATGTGCGGCCGTTACGCTTCCACCCGCAGTCCCGAGGACCTGTCCGGCCTGTTCCAGGCCACGCCCCCGGATCCGGGGCACGTGCTGGAGCCGAGCTGGAACGTCGCCCCCACCGACGCCGTGTGGGCGGTACTGGAGCGCGCGGACCGGGAGAGCGGGGTACTGGAGCGGCAACTGCGCCCCTTGCGCTGGGGGCTGGTGCCCTCGTGGTCGAAGAGCCTGTCCGGCGGCGCGAAGATGATCAATGCGCGGGTGGAGACGGTGCACGAGAAGCCCGCCTACCGGCGCGCCTTCGCCAAGCGGCGGTGCCTGCTGCCCGCCGACGGGTTCTACGAGTGGGAGCCCGTGCCCGCCTCCGGTTCCGTGAAGGCCTACAAGCAGCCGTACTTCATCCGCCCCGAGGACGGCGAGGTGATGGCGATGGCCGGGCTGTACGAGTTCTGGCGCGACTCCGCCGTCACCGACGACGACGATCCGGCGGCCTGGTGGGCGACCTGCACGATCATCACGACCGAGGCCACCGACGCGGCCGGCCGGGTCCACCCCCGGATGCCGCTGGCCCTCGCCCCGGCGGACTACGAGGCCTGGCTCGACCCGTCGCACCAGGACCCGGACGCGCTGCGCGCCCTGCTCGCCGCTCCTGCGGGCGGCAGGCTCGACGTCCGCGCCGTGTCGACCGCGGTCAACAACGTGCGCAACAACGGGCCCGAGCTCCTCGAAGAGCCCCCCGCCCCGGGCCGCTGAGGAGCATCTCCTAGTGACCTGGTTTTGAGGTCTGGGCTCGCCCCATGAGGCGTGTTCTGTTTCAGATCTTGGGTTCCGCCTGACGGCGCTGGTTTCCGTCCGGTGTCCTGATGTGATGGG
>NZ_JBGBPT010000008.1:0-39854 GCF_041106355.1 Streptomyces sp. BF23-19
TCCGGATCATGCAGGACGACCTCCGCGTACGGGCCGAGCAGCAGCGCAACGGCCTGGGCCACCGGCGCCCACAGCCGAATTCGAGGGTCCTGAGTGTCTTCCACTTCACCCATGCCTGGACTGTAGGTCCAATCTGGATGAAAAGTCCAGACTGGTCGGCTGGCCAAACGAATCGCGCTCAAGACGCACCGCCCGCTCCTGCAGGAGCCTGCGGGACGTCGGGAGCACTCGGTGGAGTAGGTCGTTCATCGAGATCTTGCGGTGCGGAGTGGGGGCTGGTCACGGAGCGCCGAGCCCCAACCGCCGCGGGCAAGCACACACGCCCAGCTGGACTGCCCGCACGATCCGGCACTCGCGCGTTTCTCGCGTCCCTGGTCCGGTCCTTTCCACGCTTTGCCCAGTTCGGCTCCTCGACGCGAGCGCAAGTACGTCAGCTGCCGCCTCGGACTGCCCGCCCGCGCCTCCAGCGTCGTGCCGGGTGCCAGCCCTTTCGCCGTGCGGATGCACACGCTCTATCGAGCTAGTCGAGCTGAGCGCCTCCGCTGAGAGGGCGGAGCCGCGCTGGATTACCGAAGTCACAGGCCGTTGATACGGGCCATCTTCCTCGCGGTCACCGGTGTGAAGTTCGCCGTCATGAAGCGGCTCGAATGACGGACCTGCCGCGAGTCCACAATCCGAGCCTGCGCCAAAAGCCGGCGGCTGCGCAACGTCACCTCCAGCTCGAACCGGGCACGAGGATCACGGAGCTGCGATCCGAAGAGTTTCTCCAATTGGCGCATGCGGTACCGCACGGTCTGCGGATGCACGCTCAAGGCCTTCGCGACCTCCGGGGCGCCTCCGCGTTCGAGCCAGGCAAGCAGAGTGACCTCGAGCCGCTCGCTCTGGCGTGGGGTCAGGTCCGCGAGCGGCTTCAACCATTGGGCAGCCAACGCCTCGGGCAGTGTTTCGTCCTGGAGGAGCATCAGAGTGGAGAGATGATCGTCGACGAAGACGGGGCGTATGTCCTGACCTTGGTG
The DNA here is from genome assembly GCF_041106355.1 of Streptomyces sp. BF23-19. Taxonomy (NCBI): domain Bacteria; kingdom Bacillati; phylum Actinomycetota; class Actinomycetes; order Kitasatosporales; family Streptomycetaceae; genus Streptomyces; species Streptomyces sp. BF23-19. Next base: position 1,017 of record NZ_JBGBPT010000008.1, read on the forward strand.
GGCCGTGGTGAGGCTGAGCAGGCGAAGAGCCCAGCGCAGGGAGGACGCGGTATCCGCCAGGGGAACCTCGTGTCCTACAGCTGCGAGGCGGCCGCGCAGCGGGGACTCCAGCCACGCCCTGGTGTCCGAGCCCGCGCTTGGAACGAGCAAGCAGGGCCGGCCCGCGAACACGCCAGGGAGGGAGTCGTGCAGGACAGCCGCAAGCTGTTGCGGCTCTCCGGGGGTTGCCAGCATGACGCCCCGCATGGCGGGCGGGAGGGGCCAGGCTGCATCCTCGGCCAGCTCAGCGAGGGACCGCTGCGGGGTGGCTCTGGCGTCGGTGAGAGCCTTGAAAAGATGCTGCCGTGGCTGGTCGGGCCGTGCGGCAGGCTCTCGCCAGTCCCCTGCGGAGGCCCGGTCTGTGGCCCCGTGTCCATCGTGGTGCGCCGGTCCGGCGCCGGTGTGGCGGGCGGGTTTCTGGGTGGCCGGCGGGCCTGCCTCGTGTCTGCCTTCCTGTGGGACGTTGCTCTCGTGTTCGAGGCAGTGATCCCCGCCATTCATGCCCTGATTCTCCGGCTGCCGGTAGCCAAGGGCGGCGAACAAGGCTTCCTCCAGCGACCGCCTAAGCAATTCGTCGTGGGTCTCGTTGCCGTTCACAAGCACAGAAGAGCCTGGTGTCCCTCGCAGAAGCTCCTCCACTATCTCGTCGGCCAGCACGGGGAGCTCCGTGCGCAGGACGCGGATCCACTCGCTTGGGGTGCTGGACAAGGTGCGGTTCAAGAGTTCACACATCGTCTCCTCGTTCCTGCCGGGGGTGGGGCCGCTCGGGTGGGAAAGAGACGGGCCGGCCAACTGAGGCCGCGTTACGATCCCCGTCAGCCGCAGCCGGGTTGGCGCAGCCCCTTGCCCGCCTATTGCGGGCCAGTTCTCCAGGTTCTTCCCGCAGATCTACTTCGTTCCCGATGTCGGGATGCGGCGGGTGGCTGGCGGCCAGCTGACGATCGTGACCGCTGTTGGAGGAGGATCTTCCGGATTGTTCGATGTTCGGAGAGACGCGCGGAAAGTTGTCACCTTCCGATAAATCTCTGAAGGTGCCGTATGTCTCCACGATCCTTTCTTCTCTCCCAGCTCGGCCATGCCCACGGACCTGGGAGAACCAGGGGCAGCCGGCGGAGCCGCTTCTGGGTGTCGGATGCTCGCCCGGCGGATCAGTGGAGCGAGAAGATCCGCTCGCTGGTTCTGGCGCCGTTGTGCCGGACGCTCGACCCAACTGCTCAGCGCCCGAGCAGTGCGGGCTTGGACGAGGTCGCAGGCGGCCGGGTCGTCGACGGCGGACGGCATCGCCTCGACCTGGCGGCTGCAGGCGGGTCCGCGGTGCGGAAGCGCGCCGAGGGTTTGCGGGCATTGTCCGCGCCCGTGCCAAGGCTGCTGAGCTGCCGGGTGGGGATGCCCGCCGGGCTGAAACAACGCGCGAATCCGGCTGGCGGTCGAGCCCACAGTTTTCTGCGTACGAGAGGCCCCTTTGACGTGGGCAGGGCCCGCCTTTCCAACGGCTCCCCGAACGTGTGCCAGGGCCCGCTTGAGCCCTCTGCGCTACTGGCGAGGGCGGCGCCCCCCTCTTGAGCGGCGATAGTCTGACGACGCGAGTCCTGTCGGTGCCCCAAGGCGCAAGAATGCTGTCGAGGGAGGTGGTCCCATGCCGGTGGCGCGTCTGCTCGTCGCCGCTCTCGTCCTGATGCTGCTGCCCACCGCGTGCTCGGACGGTGATGTGCCGGATCGTCCGTCCGGCGCGATCGCCGTGGCCACCGGAAATCCGGGCGGTGTGTACGCGGAGTACGGGGCCGGCTATGCCGATGTTGTCGGGCGCCGGTTGCCGGACGCGTCGGCGCGGGTGCTGCACACCGGCGGGAGCGTGGAGAACCTGCGCAAGGTGGAGGCTGGTCAGGCGCAGGCCGGTTTCGCTCTCGCCGATGCCGCCGCTGACGCCGTCGCCGGACGCCCGCCTTTCTCCCGGCCGCTGCCGGTGGTGGCGCTCGCCGCGTTGTATGACAACTATGTGCAGCTGGTGGTCCGTGCCGACAGCCCGGTGCGCAGTGCGAAGGCGCTGCGGGGGCTGCGGGTGTCTGTGGGGTCCGACGGGTCGGGTACGGCGCTGATCGCTGAACGCATCCTGAAGGTGGCCGGCCTTTCGCCCCAGACGGATGTGACGTCGCTGCGGCTGAATGTGCGCGAGTCTGCGGCCGCTCTGGCGGCTGGGCGGATCGATGCGTTCTTCTGGAGTGGCGGTTTGCCGACCGGGGCGATCAGCGAGCTGCGCCGCGGGACGGAGATCCGGTTGGTGGATCTTGGCGACGTGGTCGGGGAGCTGACGCGAGCCTATGGCGAGTTGTATACCGAGACCACGGTACCTGCTGTGGTCTATGGTGCGCAGAGCGCGGTGACGACGGTGAGCGTGCCGAATTTCCTGGTCGTGCGGCGAGACATGGCGGAGTCAGAGGCGTATTGGCTGACCCGGTTGCTGTTCGACGGGCAGGCGCAGCTGATTCGGGCGCATCCGGAGGCCCGGCGGCTGGACCGGCGGTCGGCGATCGCCACTCATCCGCTGGAGCTGCACCCGGGTGCTGCCCGATGGTATCGCGAGGCCCATCCCTGAGGTGAGGGTCAGGAGATTACTGCGGGCTGGTGGATCGCGGGCGGCTGGGGTGCGGCGGGTAGTCGTACGGTCGCGATGAGTCCGTGGGGTTGTGCCGCGGCGAGGTGGAGTTCGCCGCCTCCGGCTTCGACGAGGATCCGAGTGAGGGCGAGGCCAAGGCCTGTGCCGGGGATGTTCTGGTGGCGTGTGCTGCGCCAGAATCTACCGCCCGCCTGGGCGAGTTCTTCCGTCGTCAGCCCAGAGCCCTGGTCCTGGACGGTCACCTCCACCATGCCGTGTTCCTTGTCCGCTGTACGTCCGTGCGGTGGGCCGGCGGTGTCCACGGTGGGGGTGGCCGGTGCGTGTGTCACGCGAATGTCCACGGGTGAGCCGTCGCCGAACTTGAGGGCGTTGTCGAGGAGGGTGTCCAGGGTCTGGTCGAGGCACTCAGGCAGGGACAGTGCGCTGATGCCGTCGGGAATCCGGGTGGTGAGGGGGACGCCTTCGGCGTCGAAGGCGGCCCGCCAGGCGTCGGTACGGTGGGCGACCACGGCCGATACGTCGACGGGTGTCCGCTCCGCCTCGGATGCCTCCGCTCTGGCCATGCGCAGCAGTCCGTCGAGCATCTGGCCGAACCGGTCGGCCTCTTCCACCGCGCTGTGGAGTTCGTGCAGGCCTTGGGGGTCGTTCACGAAGTCTTCCAGGTTCTCCACCCGCAGCCGGAGCGCGGTCAGTGGGTTGCGTAGCTGGTGGGAGGCCTGTGCGACGAAGGCGCGCTGCTGTTCCTGGGAGGCGTGCATGCTGTCGGCCATGGCGTTGAAGCTGTTGGCGAGGCGGCGTAGTTCCGGGGCGCCGGCCCGGTCGGAGACGTGGGTCTTCAGGCGCCCGAGGGCGACTTCGTGGGTGGCGCGGTCGAGTTCGTGGACGGGGCGCAGTACCCAGCGCACGACGGGGGCGGCGACGGCGATGAGGACGATGGCGAGTGCGGTGAGGCTGCCGAGGATGACGAGGGTCAGGTAGTCGGCGACTTCGGACCGGGCCCGGTCGGTGGGGGAGATGATCAGCACCGCGCCGAGGATGTGGCCGTCTCGTTTGATGGCGTCGGCGTGGATGAACGGGCGGTCGTCCCATGGCCATACGACGCTGGGCCGCTCTGGGGGCCGGTCGGCAAGGGCCTGGAGGAGCGCGGAGCGTACGGCGGGTTCTTCGAGGTCGATGGGGCGCGGGGCAACAACGGTTGTCTTGCGGTCGGCGTCGACGACGGCGACTTGGGAGTCGTACAGGCCGGTGTAGCGGTCGGCGGCGGCTTGGAGGCGGGCTGTGCGTCCTGTTTCCAGGGCGGTGGCGGCCATGTCGGCGAACCAAGCGCTGTCCTGGACGCGTCCGGTGAAGGATGTCTGGATGGTGCGGTCGGCGGTGGCTCGTACCAGAGGCACGCTCAGGGCGACGATGAGGCCGGCGACGAGGGCGCAGACGATGACGAGGAGCCGGCGGTGCATGGGGGGCTCAGCAGCCGGCCGCCGCGGGCGGCGGGGTGGAGTCCGGGGTGGAGGGGTTTGTGGTGAGGCGGTAGCCGAAGCCGCGGACGGTCCGCACGAGGTTTCCGGTGCGCCCGAGTTTGCCGCGCAGGGTGGCCACGTGGACGTCGAGGGTGCGTGACATTCCGTCGTAGGCCGTTTGCCAGACCTCGACCAGGATCCGGTCCCGGGATACGGCGGCGCCGTCGGCGCGGGCGAGGACGGCCAGGATGTCGTATTCCTTGCGGGTCAGGGGTACGGGCTGTCCGTCGAGGGTGACCGTGCGTTGTGCGAGGTCTATCGCGAGGCCGTCGTCGAGGGTGAGGAGGGGTTCTTGGCGGGGTTGGTGGTTCATGCTGCGCCGCAGGACCGCTTCGATGCGGGCGAGGAGTTCGGCGGTGCCGAAGGGTTTCACTACGTAGTCGTCCGCGCCGCTGCGTAGTCCGCGGACGCGGTCGGGTTCGCTTCCGCGGGCGGTGACGGCGATGACGGGGACTCCGCCGCGGGCCCGCAGTTCGCGGCAGACCTCGATTCCGTCCCGGTCCGGGAGGCCCAGGTCGAGGAGAACGAGGTCGACGGGCGGTGCGGCAAGGGCCTGGGCGGCGCTGGCGGCGCGCTGGACGTCGTAGCCATTGCGGCGCAGGGCAACAGCGAGGGCTTCGGCGACTCGATTGTCATCTTCGACGACGAGTATGCGCAACGCGTCCTCCCGGTGCTTCCCTGGCTGGTCCTGTGCCCCCGCCCCGACGTGCCTGTGGGTGGCGCGGCACAGGCTGGTGCCTTGGGGCCAGCGTAGGAGTGATCCAGGTCACTGAATCCTAAACCTACGTTAAGAGGGCGGGCTTTCTCTGTCGCCTGCTTGTTACGGCTGCCACGGTCTGGACATCGCAGCGTTCATTCCGAGGAGGCCGTCATGGGCATGGTGGAAGCGCCGTCGGTACCAGGGCAGCGGACAGCGGACGAGCTGGTGGCCGAGTTCGACCAGGAGCGACCGGCCCGAAAGCTGTCCCCCGTAGTGTCCGCGGCTGTGTCCGCGGTGTGTGCCGTGCTGTCGGTCTTCGTGCTGTACGCGATCTTCTTCCCGGTCGCCAAGGGCGGCCAGTACTACCTCACGCTCTTCCTCGCCGCGACGTTGCCGCTAATCTTCCTGACCTATCGCGGGACGGTGCGGGTGCCCGCCTTGGCTCTCCCGTGGCGCCGGCGCGATGCGGCGGGGGCAGCCAGGGAGACAGTGAAGGGGACGGGCGGAGCGGCACGGCACGACGACCCGGGCTGGTTCGACTGGATGCTGGCCGCCTGCGCCCTGGCGGTCTGCCTGTACCCGCTGTTGGAGTTCGACGCTTTCATCGAGCGGCGGCAGCTGCCCACCTCTCTTGACGTGGCCATGGGCATCGCCATGATCCTCCTGGTGCTGGAAGCATGTCGGCGGACCACCGGATGGGTACTCCCGGCGTTCTGTACGGCGTTCCTGCTGTACGCGTACTACGGCGGGCTTCTTCCCTACCAGTGGTCGCTGGCGCACGGCGGCTTCGACATCGACGCGATCTCCGCCCACTTCTTCATGAGCACCGACGGTGTGTACGGCGTACCGCTGAACGTGGCCGCCACCTACATCGTGCTGTTCACCATCTTCGGCGCCGTGCTCGACATCTCCGGAGCCGGCAAGTTCTTCATCGACCTGTCGTTCGCGGCCTTCCGCGGCTCCCGAAGCGCGCCCGGCCGCACCGTGACGGCCGCGGGCTTCCTCCTCGGCACCGTCTCGGGTTCCGGTACCGCCACCGCGGTCAGTCTGGGATCGGTGGCCTGGCCCGTGCTGCGCAAGGCCGGATACAGCAAGGAGGCGGGCGGCGGCGTCCTGGCCGCCGCGGGGATCGGCGCGATCCTCTCCCCGCCCACGCTGGGCGCCGCGGCGTTCATCATCGCCGAGTACCTCAAGACGAGCTACCTCACCGTCCTGCTTTACGCGCTGGTGCCCACGCTGCTGTACTACCTGGGCATCCTGCTCGCCGTGGAGATCGACGCCCGCAAATACCAGGCACGGCCCGTGGTCGACGACGAAGCCACCTCCGCATGGAGGCTGCTGGGCAGGTTCGGCTACCACTTCCTGTCCCTCTTCATGATCATCGGTTTCATGGCGATGGGACTTCCCCCGTTCAGGGCCGTCGTCTACGCGACCGCCCTGCAGTTCCTGCTGTCGTTCCTCGACTCCCGGCACAGGATGACCCCGCGCCGGCTGTACAGGGCACTCGCCGAGGGCAGCAGGTCAGTCCTGCCGGTGGTCGCCACCTGCGCCGCGGCGGGCATCATCGTCGCGGTCGTCACCCAGACCGGACTCGGCCTGAACCTGGCCTCCGTCATCGTCGACGCCGCCGGTCTGTTTGGAGACAACCCGACGGTGGAACTGGTCGTGACCGTCATCTTCGCGGCCCTCGCCGTATCGGTCCTGGGACTCGCCGTCCCGGTCACCGCCTCGTTCATCATCTCCGCGGTCATCATCGCGCCCGCGCTGCTCTCGCTCGGGGTGAGCACCCCCGAGGCGTACATGTTCATCTTCTACTACGCCGTACTGTCCGAGGTCAGCCCACCCACAGCGCTCGCGGCCGCCGCCGCGGCCGCCATCACCGGCGGCAACCCCATGCGCACGATGGTGGCGACCTGGAAGTACTCACTGCCCGCTTTCCTGGTCCCGTTCGCCTTCGTCCTCACCGACAACGGCTCGCAACTGCTGGGCACCGGAAGCCTGACTGGCGTCCTGTGGACGACCGCGGTCTCCGCACTCGCAGTCGCCGCGCTGGCCGCCGCCACCGGAGGCCGCCTGCTCGGCCCGGCAGGCCCCGCCGAACGCGTGCTGTGCGTCATCGCGGCCCTGTGCCTCCTCTACCTCGAACCCGCTGCGATCGCTGCTGGCCTGATCGCGCTCGCCCTCGCCGTCGGCGTGCGCATGGTCCGCCGCAGGCAGCACTCCCCCGCGCCCCACCAAGGACACGGCCTTCAGGCCGAAGCCGTCACGGAAGGACACCTCCCCTCATGAAGCACCTCACGCGAACCGCGCGCCTGGCCGCCCCCGCCCTGGCTCTCACGCTCGCGCTCTCCGCGACCGCTTGCGCGGGAGGAAAGCAGGACGACAACGGGACCGCGAACAGCGGCAAGGGAGGCCGGCTCACCATCGCCACCGGACCCACCACAGGCGTCTACTACCAGATCGGCGGCGGACTGGCCGACCTGATCTCCGACAACGTCGACGGCTACCGGGCGACCGCCGCCACCACCGGCGCATCCGTGCAGAACATCCAGGGCCTTCAGGCCGGCAGCTACGACCTCGCCTTCTCCCTCCTGGACACAGCGCAGGACGCCGTCCAGGGCAAGGGAAGCTTCGACAAGCCACAGGATGTCGAAGCCCTCACCCGCCTGTATCCGAACTACACACAGGTACTGGTCCGAACGGACTCCAACATCAAGTCTTTGCAGGACATGAAAGGCAAGAGGATTTCCACCGGGGCTCCCAACTCCGGGACGGAGGTCATCGCCAGACGGCTGCTGACAGCCGCCGGACTGGACCCCGCCAAGGACGTCACGGCGGAACGACTGGCCCTGCCGGAATCGGTGGACGCCATGAAGGACAGCACCATCGACGCGATCATCTGGTCCGGCGGCCTGCCCACCGGCGGCATCACCGACCTCGTCACCAGCCTCAAAGACAAGGTCCGCTTCCTCGACATAACCGCACAACTACCGGCCCTGAGCAACGAGTACGGCGGGGTCTACCAGAAGGGCTCCATCCCGGCCTCCTCGTACAACCAGCCCGCTGCGGTCTCCACGATCGTGGTACCCAACGTCCTGCTCGTCAGAAAGGACTTCGACCTCGAACTCGCCGGAAAAATCGTCAGCCTCGTCTACGAGAAGAAGAACGAACTCGAGAAGGTGAACGCCGCCGCCAGCGAAATCGACCCCGCCCAAGCGGACGACGTGGCCCCCATCCACCTGAACCCCGGCGCCGAAAGGGCGCTCAAGAACCTGGCAAAAACGCCCTGACACCTCCCCGCGCCATGCCCGCCGGCCGTTAGGCAGGCTCAATCACCAGCGGCCGGACCCCCGCGACAGACCCGGCCCCCTGACAAGCCATACCCTCCCCCGCTCCCCCGCGATTCACTGCCCCAGGGCACTGGCGTTCCCCGGCCACTCGTGCCGGGCCGCCCGCCCTACCCCAAGGGTGATCACGATGTGCGCCATGAGACCGTCACGCTCCCGCAGCTTCCCGATAGTCGCGGAGAGACAGGCAGTGCCCAAAGCCCGCCGACTCGTGCTGGCCGTGGTTCGCGAATGGGATCTGCAACTCACCCCAGAAGCACTCGAAGAACTGGCACTGCTGTGCAGCGAGATCATCGCCAACGCCGTACGCCACACTCCCGGACCCTCCACAGTCACCGTCCTGTGGACCGGCTCACGACTGCGCGTCGAGGTCACCGACACCGCCCCCGGCCTGCCAGCTCCCCGAGGATGCACCCTCAACGCCGAAAGCGGCCGCGGCCTCATGCTGATCGCTGCAATAGCCACCGACTGGGGAACCACACCCACCCCGACCGGAAAAGCCGTTTGGTTCGAGATGGCACCCGCAGCCACCGAAGAAGAAGACGAGCAGCACCACGGAGACCAGGAAGTCCCTCGAAAGCCGACCCCACCCCCGCACCCGACCGCTCTTTGCCGCCGGACCACGCCGAGAACGTACGCAGCAGGACGCCGAAGCTGATACACGCCCCACCGCTCTCGCGCCGGTACCCAGGTACGTCCGCCACGTCCGGACGCAAGCACCCAAAGGACGCCCAGGGTCGACCTGAGCTTGTTCCGCTTTGACGGACACCGTTGGTGGTCAGGCTGCGAGTGCGGTCTCGAATTCGGCGGGACTGCGGTAGCCGAGGGCCAAGCGAGGAGCCCTTGCCGGGACCGGACCGGCTCTTGCCTGCTCACCTGTCCGCAAGCCAGCGCCTTCTCCTAGTACTCCGGGTCTGTCAATCGAACGGTGTAACGAGGGCGGTTGGGGTTACTGGCGGGCTGCGGAGAGTCGGCCGTCGAAGGTGATGTCGAAGGCGTTCAGGGCGGTCTTCCAGCGCATGGTCCAGCGGGCCTGGCCCTTCCCGGTGGGGTCAAGCGACATGATCGCCATGTAGACGCACCTCAACGCTGCGGTCTCGTTCGGGAAGTGCCCGCGGGCCTTGACCGCCCGCCGGATCCTGGCGTTCACGGACTCGATCGCGTTGGTGGTGCAGACGATGCGGCGGATCTCGGTGTCGAACCGGAGGAACGGCGTGAACTCCTCCCAGGCGTTCTCCCACAGGCGCACGATCGCCGGATACTTCCGGCCCCAGGCGTCGGCGAACTCGGCGAACCGCTCCAGGGCCGCGTCCTCAGTCGCCGCGGTGTAGACGGGCTTGAGGAGCTTGGCGATCTTGTCCCAGTCCTGGCGGGCGGCATAGCGGAAGGAGTTCCGAAGCAGGTGGACCACGCAGGTCTGAACGGTGGTGCGGGGCCAGACCGTCTCGACGGCGTCCGGCAGGCCCTTCAGGCCGTCGCAGACGAGCATGAGGACGTCGTTCACGCCGCGGTTCTTGATCTCGGTGAGGATGTGCATCCAGTGCTTGGCACCCTCACCGCCGTCGCCCGCCCACAGCCCCAGGATGTCCCGCCGGCCCTCGACAGTGACGGCCAGGGCGACGTAGATCGGCCGGTTCGCGACGGCGCCATCGCGGATCTTCACGTGGATCGCGTCGATGAAGACCACCGGATAAACAGGGTCCAGGGGCCGGTTCTGCCACTCGGCCATGCCGTCCATGACCTTGTCGGTGATCGTGGAGATCGTCTGCCGGGAGACCTCGGCGCCATAGACCTCGGCCAGGTGGGCTTGGACCTCGCCGGTCGTCAGGCCCTTCGCGGACAACGAGATGACCATCTCGTCCACGCCGGACAGGCACTTCTGCCGCTTGCGGACGATTTTCGACTCGAAGGATCCGTCCCGGTCCCGGGGCACGGATATCTCGACCGGACCGACATCGGTCAGGACGGTCTTCGCACGGGTGCCGTTGCGACTGTTGCCGCCGTTCTTCCCGGCCGGATCGTGCTTGTCATAGCCGAGGTGGTCGGTGATCTCGCCCTCCAGGGCGGACTCCAGCAGCCGCTTCGTAAGCTGCTGCAGCAGCCCGCCCTCACCGGTCAGCTGCAGGCCCTCGGCCTGAGCCCGGGAGACCAACTCGTCGATCAGCCGGTCGTCCACCGCCTTCGACGGTTTCGGCTCCGCCGGCTCGACGGTCTCGGCCTCGGTCACATTCTCACTGGTCATCGATGCATCTTCCTTGATCGGGAGTTACACCGAACGATTTACAGTCCCGATCGACGCCGTCTCCGGAGGTATGCCGATCAACCTCGGCATGCCTCGCCAGGCCCCCGCTCAACCCGCCCGGCAGAAGGGAGCAGCACACCGTTGAGACAATGACGGGATGATCAGCAATGAGATCCGGTTCGACTGCCATCACCGAGGCGACGGCGGCCCACTCGTGGTGGTCCCTCACATCGACGGAGCACCACTCACCGAGCTGATCGACGGATTCGAGATCTCGGCCAAAATGGAACCTGCAGGTGATGCCTACGGTGGTCTGATCCCGGCGTTCTTCCGGTTCGGCCCGATGCAGGACCACTTCCTCGGACGGTCCACCAGCGCCATGGGGCCGAAGACACCCGTCCTCGGTTGCGAATGTGGCGAGTGGGGATGCTGGCCGCTCATGGCCCGTATCACCGCAACAGCCAACCTCGTGACCTGGGACGCCTTCGAGCAACCACACCGCAAGACTCGCGACTACGTGCCATTCGGCCCGTTCCAGTTCGACCGTCACCAATACGACGACGCCCTGCGGACCCTGAGCGCGGCGATCGGCTCCGACAACGACGAGACAAGAGCATGAACACTGCCGTGTCAGCCCGTCCTACCGACCGCCGTAGCGTCGCATCAGCGCAGAGCGAACCTCTGACGTACCTCTGAGCGCGGCCATTTCCTTCGGCCCCTGCACAACTCGACACGCCCCCGTGTCCTGGTCGACGAGGATGGGCCAGTTCCCTCCGACCCTGATCTGGCGCCCTTGTTCGTCCTTCGCAGTGGGATACCAGGTGAAGCCATAGACACCAGTGACCGCCGGGGTCGCCCACACGCCAAGCCTGAAGGCCCACTCGTCCCAACGGTCAGTCAGAGTCCGACCGAAGTCTTCGGCCAGTCTCCGTGCTTCGATCTCCTCCAAGAAGCCCCTCCATCACTCTTCAACACTTGAGAGAGCAGACGTTACGGGACTCAAGCAGGCAACCGAACGGGAGCTCCTGCGGTACACGTATCTCTGTGCTTGGCGGTGCACACAACGCAGAGGAGTACGCGGACAACTGGTTCAGAGAAGTGACCAGGCCAAACGAGATGGCGCCGCTCCAGATGGGTCGCACGTCGGAACCTTCCGCCTGGGCCCCTGACCCCAGGGTCGCACCAGCGGAAGACGGCTGCGGGCGGCGTACACTAGGTGGGCGCGGAAGTGGAGGAGGTGCGCGGGGGCGGCCCCGTCGCGGCCTGGATGGCCAGGCCGCACCCCGCACCAGGGAACCTACCCGCCCACCTCTGTCCCACCTGTGGTCGGGTAGCCGGACCGCGGGCGCTCGGCCGGTTCAGGCTTCCAGTACCCCCAGCCCGGAGTCGGCCCGGCAGATCGCGCACGCCTCCACCCCCTGCGTGAGGGCCTGGACGGCCTGCTCGCGGGAGGCGGGGCGGGAGCGCGCCATGCCCATGGAGCAGCCCCCGGTGTGCACCATCACGGGCCGGCGCACCGCGCCGATGCCGTACTGGATCCGCCACTCGACCTCGAGCTCGGGTTCCCCGCCGGGTGCGGCGACGGCCTGGTGGTGCAGGTCGGAGCGCGCCCGGCCGGTCAGGGGCTCACATCGCCAGTGGGGGTGGGAGCCGATGAGGCAGAAGAGCCTGGTCAGCTCGCTCCGGAGCTCGGCCGTTCCCGTCGCCGGCCGCAGGGCCAGGCGGTTGAAGGTGCGGATCTGCTGCTGCTTGAGCTTGATCAAATCCTCCGAGGCCTCCGCACGGTGGGCGAGGGCCTGTGAGCTTTCTAGTGCAGACAGCGGGGTGTCGCCGGGGAAGGGATCCCTGTCCGGTCAGGCGGGCTGCCCGTTGATGCGTGCGGTGTCGGTGTTGGCCTGGCCGGGGATGCCGGCGGGGCCGGGCGTGCCGTCCGCGCTGGTGCCCAGGCTGGTGCCGGGTCCGGTACCAGCCTCGCCGCCGTGGCTGGCAGGGCCTGCGGTGACGGTGATCTTGTCGGCCTGGGCGTTGACTTCGCCGGTGTTGGCGGTGCCGCCGTTTCCGCCGCGGCCGCCGTCGCCGCCGGTGTCCGTCTGTGCGCTGGCGGTGTGGAGGGCGTAGGAGGAGGGCTCGGGACAGCCCTTCGCCGCGGGCGGCGAGGTGGAGCGCCCCCTTGCCCGCCGTGGAACCCTCGCCGGTCAAGGGGTTGCCCTCCTCTCCTTCGCAGGCTTGCCCAGCGTGGTCCGTCAGCTGCGGGGTCCCTCCCCCAGCGGCCGGCGCCCAGACGAGGCGGAGGTAGCCGACGCCAGGACCGACGGGCGGAGCTCGTCCTGCGCGACGCGCTCCGCGGCGGTCCCTCGGGGAGCCACCGGCGACTCCTGGTCGGCAACGGTGGGGAACGGTCCGTGCCCGAGCGGGCGGCGCATGGTGCTCATCGCCGAAGTTTCGCAGCAGGTCTGACAACCCGTCCGAGGAGGGCTACATCGGGCGTGGGTCAGGCGTGGCGTAGGTGATGCCGATGTCTCCGGCGGTGGTCGCGGCGAGCGCCACAACCTTCCAGATCTCGGCAGGAACCCCAGCCCTGGGGCCGTCGTACGTGTCGTTGAGCAGATCCACGGGCAATACCTCAGATTTGCCGTCCGGCCCCTTGGCCGTAACCCTGGCCTGCGGTGGGGCATTTTGCCGAGCCTTCTCGAGGCATCGCGGCACCGCGAACATTGATGGCCGTGAACATCCTTCGTAGGTGGATCGCCGATCCGGGATTCTTTGAGGTGGGGGCGATTCGCTGCGTCAAGGCGCGAGCTCCTGCTTGATCTGTGCGACCTGCGGGCCCGAGTCGGTCTTCGGCATCGCCCAGCGGTACGCCTGCCCAGCGCCATCGGTGTAGAGGAGCATGCCGCCCGCCTGCGTCACCTTGACATCGAAGACGACGCCGGCCCAATCGAATGTCCCGGGCGAGATGAAGCTCGCATTGAAGCTCTCAGCGACCACGTTGAAGGCCGAACCGTTGCCCTGCTTGATGGCCTCCCCATCCGGGGCGACCCAACTCCACCCGCCATTACTGATCGGCGAAGTCTGAGCGGTGCCCACCGGAGCCGTCGCTACCACCTTGACCGTGACGAACACGAAGCCTTCGGCCTGCGGCTTCTCGGAGGTCGACCCGGCCTGCAGGTAGGCGATCGAAGTGGGGGTCAGCTCGAGACGCCCGAGGCCGCCAGCTCCGACGGTCTCAACCCTCGTCCCGAGCGCCAGCGCACCTGCGGACCCAGTCGCCGAGGGCCGTGCGGTCGGATTGGCGTCCGGCTTGGGTGGAGCCTCACCTCTGCAGCCGGCGAGGGCAAGCGAGGCGAGGAGGAGGGCGGCGATTCGTCTGCGCATGTGCGTCCCCTGGGATCGAGTGGAGCGACCGTAGCGCCAGCGCGCGGACGCGGGGTACGTTGTTCCCGAACTGGTACCCCGCACCTCGCCCTCACCGCTCTCGCGGTGGGGGTTTCTTGCTGTTCGGGCTGTTCATCAATGGATCCGTTTCCGCACACCCCCGCGACACGCCCGGGAGCCGGATTCCGGGACCAGTTCCAGTGTCCAACAAGGGTGTTCAGGAAGTCTCGGCGTGCAGGACCGCCGGCACCTCGGTTTCTGTACGGTGACGGCCATGAGCAGCAGCCTGGCCCAGTGGGCCGACAGCGGCGACGACGTCCTCGACGCCTTCCCCGCCAACCTGACCGGCGTCCTCGTCGGCTACGGCCGCGTCTCCACCAAGGGCCACCTCCTCGACCGGCAGATCCTCGCCCTGGAGGGCGCCGGGTGCGCGCGGATCTTCGCGGACAAGCTGTCCGGGAAGAACGCCGAGCGGCCCGAGCTGTGGAGGGCTCTCGACTACGCCCGGCCCGGCGACACCCTCGTGGTGCCCTCCCTCGACCGGCTTGGCCGCTCCATCCAGGACCTGATCGCCATCGTGGCGGGCCTGCGCAAGCGCGGGGTGGGTTTCCACTCCCTGCACGAGTCCCTGGACACCACCACCCCCGGCGGCCGGCTCGTCTTCCACGTGTTCGCCGCCCTCGCGGAGTTCATCAGGGAGCTGATCATCCAGGGCACCCACGAGGGCCTGGCCGCCGCACGCGCCCGCGGGGAGCGGATCGGCCGCCCGCCGGCCATGAACGCCGAGCAGATCCGCCACGCCCGCGCGATGCTTGCCGACCCGGAGCCCACGGTCACCTCGATCGCCAAGCTCCTGGACGTCTCCCGGACGACCCTCTACAAGTACGTGCCCGAGCTGAAGGCCGGCGGACGCCCCGTCATCGGCCCACAGGTCCACTGACACCGCCGCGCTGTCGATCTCGGCCCGGATGAACGGAGTCGCGGAACATCTCGTCGCATCGGCCGGTGGATGGGCGCTTCACGCATCTCCCGATGGTTCATCAGGAGCGGTACCCAGAAGCGTTCTTGCAGGTCAGGATGCACTCGCTGTCGACTTGACCGCGACCGGGTTTCAACGGCTCAGCAACCACATAGAATTCGGGCTACCTCACGGAGGCTGCCTCCAAGTGCCCTGCCATTCGGCAGGGGCCCCTATCGGGGGTCACCTCAGGAGCACCGGGAGGCGCAACATGGCGAACACCGACGGCACGGACAACAAGGACGGGGAGGAACCCGACCGGCGCAGGCCGCCCTGGCAGCATGCTCTGGTCTTTTGGTCCCCGGTGTGCGTGCCGGTGATCGCCGAAGTGATGAAGTGGTTCATCCCCCAGGGGTGACCAGCGCGCAATGAGACGGCCGGAACCGGTGCCGGGGCAGCAAAGAGCCCGGCCGGATTGAGGTCGGCCGGGCTCGTAGCAGACGCATCACTGGGAGGGTTCGGCCTGGTTGCACCCGGGTCGGGCCCTCCACTGCGCTGCGGGCTTGCGTGCATGCAAGCAAGGCTTGCGTGCACGCAAGCTACATCGTATCCACCGACGCGTAAAAGTTGATTGGCAAGTACAGACCTAGGTCAGCTGTCCGCGTCAGGACGAGGGCTCCCATTCTTCGGGGCCGCCACCTCTCCACTCCACGAAGTCGGGGTCGGTGAGGTCAACGTCCTCGGCATCCTGCAGGCCGGCCCCAGCGAGGAAGACTCGGATGTCGGCCGGGCGGTGGGCAACTCCGATGGCGGCTCCGTCGTACCTCACCCGCCGCCAGCCGTTCGCGTCGGGCGGGTAGACGACCAACTTCGCGGGCATGAGCCCAGCCTCGGGTGGCCCGGGTCCGTCGGCATCTGCCCGCATCCGAATGGGTGAGACCTGCCAGCGACACCGCTTGCGTTTCCGCCAGCGAGAACACCTGTGGAAAAGCCAGCTGCAAAGACTGCGGAAGTGCTGACCTTTGCGCGGCTTCTCTCGCCTGCGGATAGGACTGCCGGATTGCGCTCGTCGAACTTCAATGCCTGGGTGTGCGGGGGCCTTGTTCGTGTCCCTGGAAGGCGGCCCAGTGCGAGCCGACGCCGTCACGGTGAAGCAGCCGGCCGTTGTGCTTGGCCTTCTCCAGCGCTGTCTGGCCACCGAAGTCGGCGAGGGCCTGGCCGTCGTAGAGCGGGTGCCCCTTGTAGTCGCCGACGCACTCGATCAGCCCGACACGGTCCAGCTCTGCCAGGACCTCCGGCGCGACCTTGACCAGAACTTTCCGCCGAGGAAGTGGCCGCCATCGGCCGTGCTGGCCCCTTCGCGTTTCATGAGTGGTCACCCATGTCTCGTACTCCGCCGGCTCGACACCGCCGCCCCACTGGTGCAGGGGCGGTATTCGTGGGCTGCGCTATTCCTCCCGGGGCCGGGTAGCACGTTGCCGTCTCTGCCCGTCCGGGCCCTGTCCCCGCCTCGTCATCTTGTTCGTATACGGTGCGCCGGTACATCTGCCGGAGTGTGGTCGGGGAGCGAGTGATGGGCGCGGTGTCGGGACCTGCGGGCACGGGCGAGTTGAAGCGGCACCTGGGTGTCTTCGATGCCGTGGTGATCGGCCTGGGGTCGATGATCGGGGCGGGGATCTTCGCGGCCCTGGCTCCGGCGGCCGGTGCGGCCGGGTCGGGGCTGCTGCTCGGCCTGGCACTGGCTGCGGTGGTGGCGTACTGCAACGCGATGTCCTCGGCGCGCCTGGCCGCCCGCTACCCGGCCTCCGGAGGCACGTACGTCTACGGGCGGGAGCGGCTGGGCGAGTTCTGGGGCTACCTCGCCGGCTGGGCGTTCGTGGTCGGCAAGACCGCCTCCTGCGCGGCCATGGCACTGACCGTCGGCTCGTACGTGTGGCCCGGTCAGGCACACGCCGTCGCGGTCGCCGCCGTGGTGGCGCTGACCGCCGTCAACTACGCCGGGGTGCAGAAGTCCGCCTGGCTCACCCGCGTCATCGTCGCCGTGGTCCTGGCCGTGCTGGCCGCAGTGGTGGTCGCCGCGGTCACCTCCGGCGACGCGGACGCCGCCCGGCTCGGCATCGGTGACGACGCGACCTTCGGCGGGATGCTCCAGGCGGCGGGCCTGCTGTTCTTCGCCTTCGCCGGCTACGCCCGCATCGCCACGCTCGGGGAGGAGGTCCGCGACCCCGCCCGCACCATCCCGCGGGCCATCCCACTCGCTCTCGGCATCGCCCTGGTCGTCTACGCCGCCGTGGCCGTCGCCGTCCTGCTCGTGCTGGGCCCGCAGGGACTCGCGGACGCCACGGCTCCGCTGTCGGATGCCGCGCGCGCCGCGGGCGCGGACTGGCTGGCGCCGGTCGTACGAGTGGGCGCCGCGGTGGCCGCGCTCGGATCGCTCCTCGCCCTGATCCTCGGGGTCTCGCGCACGACCCTGGCGATGGCCCGCGACCGGCACCTGCCCCACGCCCTGGCCGCCGTCCACCCGAAGTTCCAAGTGCCGCACCGCGCCGAACTCGTGGTCGGCGCCGTCGTCGCAGTGCTCGCCGCGACCACCGACGTCCGCGGGGCGATCGGCTTCTCCTCCTTCGGCGTGCTCGCCTACTACGCCATCGCCAACGCCTCCGCCTGGACGCTCACCCCGGACGAGGGCCGACCGGCGCGGATCATCCCGGTCGTCGGGCTGGCCGGCTGCCTCGTTCTCGCTTTCGCCCTCCCGGCCTCCACGGTGATCAGCGGCGCCGCGGTCCTGACCGCCGGCGCCGCTGCCTACGCGGTACGCCGTGCGGTGATCGCCCGCAGGCCGTGACCCCGGCAGACTCGTACCCCTGTGGTTCAACGGGTGCGGCGGGAGCGGGTCAGAGCCCGCCCGCCCAGGGCAGTGCCGGCCAGACCCAGCAGCAGGGCGACGTAGGCTCCGCCCAGTCCGTTGCCGGTGCCGAGTCCACCGTCGGCGGTGGCCGCGACCAGAGCGCCGAGGGCCATGGCGGTCAGCCCCGAGCCCACGGCCGCGGTGGCCCCGAGCGACCCGTTGGCAATGCCGAGGCGGCCGGCGGGCCGGGTCACCGCGAGCACGGCGATGACCACGGCGGCCAGCCCGAGCAGCCCGCCGGTGGTGGCTCCGAGCCTTCCGAGGCTGAAGTCGGTGACCTCGGCGGCGAGCGGCTGGATCGAGGCGTGCGCCAGGCTACGAGCGGACATCAGGGTGCTCCTTCTCTTCCCACGACTGGATGTGGTTCGAGCATGTCGGCCTGGCCCCGGCAGGTCGTCCGGCAGGCGCAGGTACTTCGCGCTACCACGGACGCGGCAGGTGCCGCGGAGCTACTGCGCGCGTGGTAGTCGATTGCTCGTCCGCAGGCGGGATTCGCCCCGTGGCGGGCACGGGCTACGGTGCGCGCATGAACATAGGACGGTTCCGGGTTCGGGCCGGTGTCAGGGACTGGCTGATCGCCGTGGGTGTGGCAGCGGCGCTGCTGGTCACCGGTCTGTCGGGGGACCACTCCGCCACGGGCCTCGGTCTGGTCGGCTACGTGCTGTTGGCGGTGGGCGGCCTGGCGCTGGCCGCGGGCCGCCGGTCTCCGGTTCTCGTTCTCGCGGTTACCGGGCTGTGCGCGGTGGGCTACCAGGCGGCGGGTTTCGATGTGGCTGCCGTCGCGTTCCTGTTCGCGGTGTACGCGGCCATGCGGGCGGGACACCGTATCGTCACGGTGGTGGTGAGCGTGGCAGTTCTGGCCACCCTCCCCGTCGCCGCCCTCGTCTCTGGCCTGCACGACACGGGTGAGGCGTTCGCGCAGGCCCGGGGCGCCCTCCAGATCGCCTGGCTGATCGCTGCTGCCGCCGCCGGTGAAGCCCTCCGGCAGGCCGAGCAGCGGGCCGACGAAGCCGAGCGCACCCGGGAGGAGACCGCGCGGCGCCGCGCCGACGAGGAGCGGCTGCACATCGCGCGGGAACTCCACGATTCGCTCACCCACCAGATCTCGGTCATCAAGGTGCAGTCCGAAGCCGCCGTCCACGTGGCCACGAAGCGCGGCGAACAAGTCCCCGTGTCCCTGCTGGCGATCCGGGAGGCCGGCCGGGAGGCGTCCCGGGAGCTCCGCGCCACCCTGGAGGCCCTGCGCGACGACGACACCACCCCACCGCACGGGCTCGACCACCTGCCGGAACTGGTGGAGCGGGCAGGCAGGGCGGGTCTGGAGGCGACGCTGACGATCGAGGGCCATCGGCACGATGTCCCGGCCGCGGTGGGTCGGACCGTCTACCGGATCGTTCAGGAGTCCCTCACCAACATCGCCCGTCACGCGGAAGCCACCACGGCATCGGTCCGTATCGACTACTACCCGGACGCCGTAGCCCTGCAGGTGGACGACGACGGCAAGGCCACGCCGGAGACCGCCCCCGTGCCCGGCATCGGACTGCTCGGGATGCGCGAACGTGTCACCGCCCTCGGCGGCCGGCTCCGGGCAGCACCGCGGGGCGAGGGCGGCTTCAGCGTCCAGGCCGAACTCCCCGTGGAGCGTGCCTCGTGATCCGTGTCCTGCTGGTGGATGACCAGCCGCTCATCCGCAGCGGATTCCGGGCGCTCCTCGACCTGGAGGACGACATCGAGGTCGTGGCCGAGGCGTCCAACGGGCAGGAGGGCCTGGAGCTCGCCAGAGCCCACCTGCCCGACATCGCGCTCGTCGACATCCAGATGCCGGTCCTCGACGGCATCGAGACGACCCGCCGCATCGCCGCAGACCCGGCACTGACAGGCGTCCACGTAGTCATCCTCACCAACTACGGCCTGGACGAATACGTCTTCAACGCCCTGCGCGCCGGCGCCGCCGGATTCCTCGTCAAGGACATCGTGCCGGAGGACTTCCTGCACGCCGTACGCGTGGCCGCCCGCGGCGACTCCCTCCTCGCACCCTCCATCACTCGCAAGCTGATCAACCGGTACGTCAGCCAGCCGCTCCCCAGCACCACGGGGCCCGCGCTGGAAGAACTGACCAGCCGCGAACGTGAAGCCGTCGTACTGGTCGCGCAGGGCCTGTCCAACGACGAGATCGCGGCCCGCATGGTAATCAGCCCACTGACCGCGAAAACCCACGTCAACCGGGCCATGACCAAACTCCACGCCCGCGACCGCGCCCAGCTGGTGATCCTCGCCTACGAATCCGGCCTGGTAACCCCACGCAACTCCTGACATCCATCAGCAACACCACTGGACCGCATTCGCTGAATGCCGTTGTCACGAAACGCGGGAGGCTGGCGGTCACGGGCCGCCAGGTAATTGGTCCAGCTGTCGTTGGCGTAGCCAGCCCAGCGGTCGGCAGTACTGGGGTGCAGGCCGAACAGGTCGGCGACGATGATCGGCGGCAGGTCGGTGACGGCTTCGATCATTGCGGTATCCAGGTCCCGCCGGCTTCGGTGACCAGGCGGGTGGCGGTCTTGTCGTGATAGCCGAGTGCCTTCGCGATGACGAGGGCCGGGGCTTGGAGGATGAGCTGACGGATCGCGGAGGTCCTGCCGCGTGGCGGAGGGACGCCGATCTCGCGCAGGTGGACTTGGAGGCTGACCGGGTTCATGGGCTGTCCCGGCTGGCGGCCGGGGAAGAGCCACTTTGAGCTCCTGCTGCTGGCGTAGGGCAGGTGCTGGCGGGATTGCATGTAGGCCCGCATCAGGTCGGCGACGGGCTCCGGTAGCGGGGACGGCGGGTCTCCCAGCCGGACCACGACGAGTGGGCGCAACTTGCGCCGCACGGGAATCCTGTAATGGTTGTCATGCCTCGCAGCGTTACATCAACCTGTCGGCATGCACTCTTTGACGCCCAGTGCCCAGGGCACTGACTCTTCCCATCCCCACCGGCGAGTCAGAGCGGCCACCGACTCTACGGATGTTCCCTTCGGCTCGGGGAGGGCTGGCCGGTGACTGGCTGCCCGGTGACACCTTCCGGCTCACCCATCCTGGAGATGGCCCGCCGCGCGGCCGAGTATCGCGCGGCAGGCCGTCGCATCATCGACCTCACGCTCGGCGAGCCCGACTTCGCCCCGCCTGCGCACGCGGTTCTTGCCGCCCAGGAGGCCGCCGCCCGCCCGTTGGGCTACGCCCCCGCCAACGGGATACCGGAACTGCGCCAGGCCGCACGGCACGCGCTGGAACGAGACCGCGCCCTGAGTTACACGGATGCCGAGGTGGCCGTGGGATGCGGTGCCAAACAGGTCATCTTCAACGCCCTCTTCGCCACCCTGGGCCCGGGCGACGAGGTGATCATCCCGGCGCCCTACTGGGCAAGTTACCCGGACATGGTTCGCCTGTGCGGCGCCGTGCCCGTGATCGTTCCCTGCTCGGCCGAATCAGGGTTCAGAATCACTCCCGACACCCTGGAAGCGGCCATGACCGAACGCACACGGTGGGTCCTGCTAAACGCTCCCGGAAACCCCTCGGGCGCCACCTACAGTCATGACAGCCTGACCGGTCTCGCCGAGGTCCTGCGACGGCATCCCTCGGCGATGATTCTTTCGGACGAGATCTACGCCCACATCCGCTACGGCGAGGGCGAGTACATCAGCATCGCGCAGGTCGCGCCTGATCTGCACGAGCGGATCCTGCTCGTCGACGGCGTCTCCAAGGCGTACGCGATGACCGGCTGGAGGGTCGGCTGGGGGGTCGGCCCGGCCGAACTTGTCCGTCGTATCACCGCCGTACAGACACAGAACTGCACGCAGACGGCGACCGTCAGCCAGATCGCCGCTGTCGCCGCCCTTGAGGGACCGCAGGAACTGCTGGCGCAGCGGTGTGCAACGTACCGCCAACGGCGCGACGCGGCTCTGGCGATTCTGCAGCAGAGTCGGCACCTGGACACGCTGGAACCCGACGGCGCGTTCTACCTCCTTCCGCGCCTTGCGAAGGGCGACGACCTCACGGCAGCGAACTCCCTCCTCGAAGCGGGATGTGCGACCGTCCCGGGCAGCGCCTTCGGCGCGCCGGGCCACCTGCGGCTCTCCTTCGCCACCGACATCGCCTCCCTGGAAGAGGGCTGCCGCATCATCGTCGCCACGCTGGACGGGATTCCGGCGTGATCGCACTGACCGTCAAGGCCCTGATCCCGGTCGTCCTGCTGATCGCGCTGGGCTACGCGCTCAAGCGATCGATGATCACGGCCGAGGGCTTCTGGTCCGCAGCCGAGCGCCTCAGCTATCACGTGCTGCTGCCGGCTCTGTTCCTGCACAGTCTGGCGACGGCCGACACCGACGATCTGCCGGTAGCGGCCCTGGCAGGCACTCTGGTCGCCTCCACGGTGACAGTCGCCGTGCTGATCATCGCCTTCAGGCCCATGATGCGACTGAAAGACGACGGCTTCACCTCCGTCTTCCAGGGCAGCGTCAGGTTCAACAACTACATCGGCGTGACCATCGCCGCCGGCCTGTACGGCACCCAGGGCATCGCCACCGCCGCGGTCTGCAACGCGGCGATCGTGCCCACGGTCAACATCTTGTGCGTGCTGGTCTTCGCGCGGTTCGGGAGCGCACGCCTGCGTCTTGCGGGCATCGTCAAACAGCTCGTGACCAACCCGCTCATCCTCGCCTGCGCGGGAGGCATCCTCCTTCAGGCTCTCGATCTGCCCCTGCCGCCGGGCATCGAGCCCGCGCTCCAGGCACTCGGAGCCGCCTCGATGCCGCTGGGGCTGCTGTGCATCGGCGCCGCGCTGCGCTTCGGTGCGGCACGGTCATGGGCGGCGCCGATCCTCACGTCGTCGTCCGTCAAGTTCGCCCTCATGCCCGCCGCGACCTTCCTGGCGGCTCAGATGGTCGGCCTGGGATCCCAGGCGCTGATCATCGCCGTGCTCTTCCAGGCCCTGCCCACGGCATCGTCCTCGTACATCATGGCGAGGCAACTCGGCGGCGACGCACCGCTGATGGCCGGGATCACCGCGACACAGACACTTCTTGGGATCGCCGCCGTCCCGCTCGTCCTGGCGCTGGTCTCGGCATAGCGCTTTCAACCGGGCGGAAGGCTGGCTAGCGCCGCTTCATGCGGTGGCGGCGGACCGCATCGGTGTTGGCACAGCGCGCGCAGCAGTAGGCGCGGCGACCGCTGCGGCTGGTGTCGACGAAGGCGGTCCGACAGGAGTCCAGCGAGCAGACGCCCAGCCGTTCCCCCTCGGCCTCCATGGTGAAGATGGCCAGAGCTCCCGCGGTCACGGCTTTCACACGGCTTTGGACGTCCTGGCCGTCCGGTGCGAAGTGCAGATGTGGCCGCAAGTCGTCGTGCGTGGTCAGGTACACGCTTCCAGCGCCGTCCGCGAGCAGAGCGTTGATCATCTCGCACCGTTCGTCCTGCGAGGCAGCCTCGAAAACGGGCCTCAAACGCCGCGACCACACCCTGATCTTCTCACCGGCCGAGCCAGTGACACGCGAACGCCGGATCGCATGCTCCTGCAGTGCCCGTTCCAGTGCCTCAGGCCCCCAGGAACCACTCGACTCGAGATTCACCAGCGACACGGCCAGGTGGACCCCGACCATGTTGTCATGTTCAAACTTCACTCAACCATTGCAACACATGCCAGGATCCGCCGGACAGAACCTAGAGCGCTCCCCATATCCGGTCGACCCTCTCCTTCTCCTCGTCACTCCAGCCGGGACTGCCGGCGACATCGCCGCGGTGGGAGAACCGCTCACCACGCGCCCAGCCGGCCATGGGCTCCACGCTCCAGGGCAGCCCGGCCTAGGTAAGCGCGGTACTCGGCGTAGGCGCGGTGGAGGCGCTCCTGCAGCTGCAGGAGGTTGTCAGGGAAGGGAGCTGGTGTCGGTCACCCTTGAATCGCGAGTCTGTTCGATTCCAGACGGGAAGTCGGCGCTCCGGTTGGTCACCCGGTCGGCACCGGGGCGGCACCACGGGTGGCGCGGGCCACCCTCTTACGGTGATGGGGCTCGACGAATCTGGCTCTGTCCGGAGTTCCGTGAACCTCAAGGTTGGCGTCTCTTGCTGTGCTGGAGGATGGGCTTCAGCAGCCTCTCGGCTTCGCTACGGACACCGGCGTCGTCATCTGTCTTCAATTCCTGCAGTTGCTGGATGAGTCGGCTTTCGCCTGCATCAGTCATCCACCCGGGGTCACAATCAACTGCTGCGCTGAGCTGGTCTGAGGTCCACGTGTGCGCCGCGCAGGAGAGGGCTGCCAGGACGATTCGCAGGCCCTTCGTATCTGCCCGCGCCAACAACGCCTCGGCCGTCTCCTGAGTCACTCCTGTGTCCCGAGCGTCCAGCAACAGGCGGTGGAGGACCTCGGTTACGCCCCCGACTTCGGCCGCCGCTGCGAGTCGACGCCCCGCAGCGGCTCTCACGGACCACGAAGGTGAGTACGCGTCCTTCATAAGAGAGCCGTATCGCGTCCAGGCCGAGCTGGTGGTGGCCGAGCAGGACTGGAGCGAGTGGGTCATTGCCCGCTCGCGGGTCGGCGAGGTCCTGGCCCTGGGCGGTGCTGGAGATGCCGCCCCGGATTCCACCGGGGGCCTGCGGGAAACTGGTCCGCAGCCCGAGCCGGCGAAGCCGAAGTCGGTGGTGCCGGTGTGGCGCGCGGGGCTGGCCTGGTCGGTACTGTCGGTGGACTACCAGCGCATCCTTCGGGTCCTGTCCGACCCGCAAGGTCTCGGCCAGGGACCGTTGACCTGCCAGGAGATGGCCGTCGCGTTCGGCATTGACCCGGTGCCGGCGAAGGTGGAGACGCTTCGGTCGAAGGCGAAGCGGCTGGTGGCCCGGGGGTGGCTGGCCGAGCCGGTGCCGGGGCGGTTCACGCCGCTGCAGAGCGAGTCCGGGTCAGGCGGCGGGTCATGAGCAGGGTCATCGACCAGTAGACCATCGCCTCGGCGCTGGCGGTGCGGCGTTCGAAGTCGCGCGCGAGGCGGCGGGATCGCATCAGGTGGGCGAAGAACCGCTCGACGATCCATCTCTTGGGCAGTACGACGAAGCCGCGCATGTCGTCGCTGCGTTTCACGATTGCCAGGACCAGCGCGAGCGTGGCGAGGCAGTGTTCGATGAGGCTGCCGGTGTATCCGCCGTCGGCCCAAATCAGCTCCAGCCGGTGATGCGCGTTGGTGACCTGCTCGAGAAGTACCCGGGCGGCAGTGCGGTCGCCGGTGTCCGCGGCGGTGACCATCACGCCCAGCAGCAGGCCGAGCGTGTCCACCACCGCGTGCCGTTTGCGCCCGTTGATCAGCTTGCCGCCGTCGAATCCGCGGCTGTCCGCGCCGACGACGGCGTCCGCCTTCACCGACTGGGAGCCGATCACTCCCGCGGTCGGCTCCGGGTCCCGGCCCGCCTTCTCGCGGACCTTCCCCCGCAGCCGGTCGTGGAACTCGACGATCAGACCGTGTTCGCGCCAGCGTCGGAAGAAGGCGTAGACCCGGTCCCATGGCGGGAAGTCGGCCGGCATGGCCCGCCATTTGGTTCCGTTGTCGACCAGGTAGTGGACCGCGTCCAGCGGGAACGTTGGTCCGCCTCCGACCTGGCGCACACCGTCCCGCCTGGACACGCGGTGCTGTCGCTGGCCTCGGTCCGCGGCGAACGGGCGGCCCCGCTCCTGGTCAACCTCACGACCTGACGAAGGGCCGGTCACCCGGGCGACTGCCCCTTGTACTCGGGGACGGCACGACGTTGGGCAAGGAGTCGTCGAGGAACGAGGAAGGGCCGACGTCATGGACGTCGGCCCTTCCTCCGGCACGCCGCGCGTCAACTTGGCGCTGCCGAGAATGCCCTGGTCATTTGGTTGCACCCAGTAGGTCCAGGGCTCTGCTGGCCCCCCAAGGAATCATGGGAGGTGTTTTCCTTCCTCCACCATGCCGTGAACTCTGATGTGTCGGCAATTTTGGCTGACACGCGGATGAGCCAATCCGGGTCAGCACGAGCGACCTGGGCCTTTTCAAGCCCCGGGAACACCGGAATGTGCGCTACCACCCTCCAAGTCACCGCATCCCCCACCAGGTTGGATGGGCTTGGTCGCCGATGAGCCAATATTCCGGCAACTGAGAACAATCGGACCATTCGACTTCGATCCGTATTACCGCGCTAACCCTCTGTGCTGGAAGACTTACGGGTGCCCGTACATCCGTGCAGCGTCAACTGCCGGATGAAAGAGCGGGTTGCACCCAGTAGGCGGAGGGCGCTGGCACCTCGGTTCCGGCGCCCTTCCAGAACAGACAGGGCCTCGCATGTCCGACAACACCACGGGCGGAAACGTCTCCACGCCGCTCCCGACCTCCCCCCGACCGCAAGTGACCACCGGATACTCCGGTCAAGGTCCGGCCCGGCTGACCTCCGCCCACACCCTGCTCCCCGGCGCCCTTGCGGCGCTCGGCACCGTGCTCTTCCTCGTCGGCGACATCCCGGTGGACGAGATCTTCAAGCTGCTGGCCAGCTGCGTCGCCATCGGGGTGTCGGCCAACCTCGTCATCACCGGAGGCCGCCGCATCGTCGAGGCCTTCGGAGCGACCTTCGCCCGCGGCCTGGTCGACCTCGCCGACAAACAGCGGTGAGGGGAGACCTCGATGGGACGCCTGCCGAAACCGATCGACACCACCTACCCCCGCCGCGCCGAACTGGCCACGGCCCTGCGTGACCTCCGAGACGCCCGCAGCCTCACCTACGAGGACATGGCCCGGAAGTGCAATACCTCGGCGGCCACCCTCAAGAGGGCGGCCGCAGGCGTCAGGGTCCCCAAGCAGAAGGTCGTCGAAGAGTTCGCCCGCGCCTGCGGCGAGGACCCGCTCACGATCCGGACGCTCGAGCACATGCGCGTCAAGGCGCGTATCGAGGAGCGGGGAATCCTCAAGACCCTCCGGGCACCGCAGGTCCACCTCATCAGCGACAAACCCGATCTCGCTCAGGCGCTGCTGTACGTCTACGAGGCGGCCGGCGCACCCAGTCTCCGCGAGGTTCACGACCGTTGCGGCAACCCCCACGCCCTACCGGTCAGCACCATAGGACGCATCGTCGCCCGCACGACGACACCGGCCGACGAGAAGCAGCTCCTGGCCTTCCTCCATGGCTGCGGCATCCGGAACCGAGACCAGGACTGGCTCAAGGCGTGGGAGAAGGCCACAAGTCCGGAGGGCGGCCTCTTCGCCAGTCGAATCGTGGACTTTGTGAGCGATCCGGCCCTGATCGTGAGCCCGTCATTCGGCCAGGAGTGGCGGGCGGACCTCGCCAAGGCGGCGGCCACGCAGTTCTATCCCGTGCAAGGCCAGATGAAGCACCGTCTGAGCCGCCCCACTTCTTTGAGGCTTCAGCGAGGTGAGACGCGGACTGGCTGATCATTATTCGTGCCCCGGGGCCTTCGCCCGGGGCAGGAATGTCTCGCTCTGCAGAGCACGCGCTCCTGGTGCGCATCGCCGTACGCCACGTCGGTGACGTACGGCAGCAGGCGATGACGTTCTGGAGGACGGCGGCCGGGCCAGGGCTTGTACCGCGGCCCGGCGTCGTCCGGCGCCTCACAGCTTCAGGTAGGCGAGACCGGCGACAAACACGGCCGCCGCGATAGGGCCGGAATCAGGGCGGGGTGCGCCATCGCGACATAGCCGAAGAAGCCTGTCGCGAGAAGCAGCAGCGCGGTGTTCGAGCGTTCGTTGGTCGGCATGAATCCTCCAGATGAGTTCGAGACGTGCCCGGCGGATCGAGCACGGGGACACGTCGGAGGACCCGCTACTTAGTCCCGCAAGCCCTCCGGTCACGCAGCCGACGACGGTCCAGTGGCCCCTTCGCCGACGACACGCGTACGTCAGAACCCAATCGGGGGCGATGAAGAAGTCGTTCCCCCAGATACTCGCCAGTACGTAAAGTCGGTGATGTACATGGTCTGCACCATGTACATCACCCTGTCGCTGGCGAACGGGCGGCCCCCGCCTGGTCAACCTCACGACCTGACGTCATCCGGCCAACTCCTCGGGCCCTGCTTCAGATCCCCCAAAGGCCAGGTCAGAGGGGTGATTCCTTCGACGATGAAACTTCCGGGCCCCGTGATGCACCGCTACGGGTGCAGGGCTCTGTCGGGCAGCGCATGCTGAAGGAAGGGGGCAGGCCTTGGGGATGGGCTCGGTCTCCGCGCCCATCGGTAGGAGGCATCCTGTGCCCCTGACTGTTCAGATCTTCTTGTCCGTCGCGCTTGTCGTGCTGGTGTCGGGCGTTGTCCTTGCGCTTCTCGGCTTCCCACAGCATGCGCACAAGGCACCTGGCGCGGCTCGTGAGCGGGTTCGTTCACTGGCTGGTCTTCTTGCGGTACTCGGCAGTGACGCGGCCATCGTCATTGTTGTCATCTGGGGTGCTGGCAGGCTCGGGGGTCTGGACTCGCCGGAAGCGATCGCACTGGTCACTGGTGCGTTCACGGCTGTGAGCACCATGGCAACCGCGTATCTGGGTATCAAGGCGGTGTCGAACACGGCACAGGTCCTTGCTCAGCCGAGAAGTGGTTGCGAAGGACCCGACGGGCACAGTCAGGGGGCCCCGGCCGATCCGCGCGGGCCAGAGGCCGGGGCGGGTGACCAGACCGCGGCATCGTCCGAAAGTCCTGGGACCGGCGGGTCAAAGACTCCGGCAGAGTCTGCTTGGGAACTGTATGTGGCGAGCTTGAGGGCGGAAAACCCTGACAATGCGGCGTTCTTGGAGGCGCTAGCACAGGATCGGTCGGCCCGGGAAGCTTTCTGGGAGGCGTCACGGAAGTGGTTTGCCCAACAATCCGAAGAAGCCGAAAGGCCCAAGCGGTGATCGCCTCAGGCGTCGCGAGCGTGGACAAGCGGCTCCGCACATTCTTCCTGTGAATTGTGTGGTTGGTGGCGGGGCCTGAACCGTCGAGACAGGGTGCGGGGTGCTCCGTGGTTCCAGCGTCCGACGCCGGCCCGCCGGGCGGGCCCGCTCCTGGTCAACCTCACGGCCTGACGTCATCCGGCCAACTCCTCAGAGCGTTCCGGGCCGGTTTCTCCCGGTCTGCCGCGAATCAGCGTCGTGCGAAGGCCAGTTGACCTGCACAAGTGCGGTGTCGGGCCGGTGGAGGGGACGTAGATTCGGCAGGTGATCGAGGTCAGGGGGTGCGGATGACGAATGGCCAGGGCGCATGGGATCCGGCGGACGGGTCCGCGCCGTACCCGCCGGCGCCGAAAGTCCCGCCGCCGCGCCCCGCATACCCGTCCGTACCTGATCCTGCCGACCCGGCGGACGATCCGGCGGGCCGGGAGTCCTGCCGGGCGTAGAACAGCGCTTCCTCGAGGGCTGCCGCGACGGCGCCGGCGTCCATGCCTTTCGCCCGGCGCCGGACGACGCGGCGGCCGATGCGGGCGGGGGTCGACCGGCTCGCGGGGCGGGGCGATGCCCGGGGCAAACGGACGGCGAGTGGTGCGCCGGGGCGTGGTCATATTCGGCCTCGATTCGGAGTGCGAATTCAGGAGCGGGCCGCCGCCAGAGCGCTGTACGGCGACCCGTCGAATTGTTTTATAGCAGGTCCAGAATTGGGTCGTGTCAGAACCGGAATTCTATGGACTGGATATCTGTGAAATCTGCTCGCAGGCCAGCGGCACGAGTGCCCCAGTCGGTGAAATAGGACTCGATGATGGCCTCGGCGACGATCGGATGCAGGTCCTCATCCGTCGCGCCTGCCTCCTGGAGTTCGAGGATCTGCTTCGCGTAGGTGGGGGAGATCGCCGTGGTGATGGTGCGCTCGCGGCCGTCGTCCGAGCTGCCCTCGCATGTGAATCCGAAGTGCGCCATCACGTCCACCATCATGCCGCTGGAGGTGGCTGCCCGTTCGCGTGCATGTGCTCTGACCTGCGGTTGCCACTCGGATTCGGTCTCCTCCACCAGCGCGGCCTGGAGGCGCTTCTGCGGGGTCGTCAGCTGCCCGGCGCGGTAGCGCTCCACCGTCCGGCGCGAGACGCCCAGGCGCTCCGCCAGGGCCTTGGTGGACCCCTTCGCCCGCGTGAGGAGGAATTTCATCTGAGACTTTGCCGATTTCGGCGTGGGCCGGGTGAAGACCTTCCGCTCCGCCCGCGCGAGGGCTTCCAGGACCTTGCCGCGGCCCGGGGCCGGCTGCTGCTCGTTGTCGCTCATACCTCCAGGGACCACGGATCGCCTGTGGAGAAGGGAGAGCATCCGCGCAGGTGGCTGCCGGTGCCGCGTGCGCCTGCCCGTACGGTGGAGGCATGACGACGTCCTCCGCCCCCGAGCCGGTGCCGGTCCCCATCCGGGTGCTACTGCCCGGGGACCAGGAGGTCGTCGCGCACCTGTGGGCGAAGCGCAAGGTGCGCGACGGCTGGCTGTACGAGGTCGGCCTCCCCGCGTACCGCAACGGTCCAAAACGAGAACGCGACTGCGCCACACGGTTACTCCGACGATGCTGTCGCATGAAACCTCCCCGGCTGCCGTGGGCCCCGGAGCAGACTGGGAACCCACTTCTTCGACTGGACGCACAGGACGGTCGCACAGAAGGAGAAGTCCATGGCGAAGCAGACCTTCGATCCCAACAGGCTCACGTTCGAGCAGGGAGTGGAGCGCATCAAGAACGCGGTCCGCGAGAGCGGACTCGATGTCGAGAGCCGCATCATCACGTCGAAGGACGAGGGGGTCGAGAAGGCGCTCAAGATTCTCGAGGTCGATAATGTCCCGCCGGGGTTCCGCAAGTGGCAGCTTCCGGTGTACATGGCCTGTGAGTCCCAGCTCTACATCACGGTTGCCGAGCCGGGTGCACAGGCGTCCCCGCACGCGCACAACGACGGTGCCGGCATCCGGTTCATCGCGAGCGGGTCGATCGTCTACAACGGTTATGAGCTCACGGCCGGGGACTGGATGTATGTCCCGGCGGGCATGGAGTACTCCTTCGAGGTCGGCCGTTACGGCGCGCTGATGTGTTACTGCTACTGCTGCTCTTGCGCCTGAGCAGGGGCCGAACCTGACAGCCGGGAAGCCGGGGCCTGCCAGGCCCCGGCGCTGAGCGTGCCCGCGAGGTAGCAGCGAGCCGCCCAGGCCCGAGACGGCCACCCGGCGGTCGCGGAACCCTGTCGGGCGGATGTCGCACGCCAATGCTTCTATGCGGACGTGACCGGCCGGTCACGCTTGGCCCGCAGGACCGACGTATGCTCAGCCGCCGAATACCGCACCCTCGGAATACTGTCTCTCCACCAGTTCGGGGACACGGTGGAACCGGCCAAGTACCGGGTCTGGGTACGCGCACCGCAGCACGTACGGCCCCTGGACGGCGTGTCGTACGACGACGTGCCCGTCGAGTACCTGGAGCAGCCGTCGGTCGTGGAGCGGGAGCTGGGGCCGCGGAGGAACTCATCGGCCGGGCCCGGATCTGCAGCCGCTGCCGCGCCCAGGGCCCCCGGTGGAGAGCCTGGCGCACACCGAGCCCGCTCGGCTACGTAACCCTGTGCCCGCCATGCTCGGGCGCCACCTTCCAGCGGTACACCGGTCACCTCCACGGCGTGCTCTACGCGTCGGCCCGCACGCGCAGCACCCGCGCCGACGGATACCTGTGCCGCATGTGCGCGGAGACCCGGGCATCGGTCTGGGACCACTGCCACGACCACGGCTACGTGCGCGGCCCGCTGTGCGCCAGCTGCAACACCTTCGAAGGGAAGAGCTCGGCGCACTCCTTCCTGCGGGACAAGGAGGGCTCCGCGCTGCACTTGCTGGAGTGCCGCAGCTGCCTGGAACGGCGCACCCTGCCCGGCCGCTACCACGCCGCCCTCGCCCGGATGCATCTGGAGGCGACCGAGCGCCACGTCATCTGTTCGCGCCGCTGCCGGCATGAGCCGTGGTTCGAGGACGTCGAACTCGACCACGGCGCGTACCGCTTCGAGCTGTCCTGCTGGTGGCACGACGCACGGTGGACGAAGACCGTCACGGCGGTGGAGGCCGCGATGCTGGTGCGGGAGCTCGTCGACCAGGTGCTCGCGGCCGAGCAGCCGACCGCCGTGGTGCCGGCCCCGCGCGCAGCATCGGACACACCGTCCCCTGCGTGACCCCGGGAAACGGAGCGAGCCCGGACCGATGGTCCTGTGACTGAGTGCTTCACATGGCCAGTGAGCAGTTGTGGCCAGTTGAGCGTTGCCCCGACCAGGGCACTCTGAGCGCCCAAGTTTGGCCGGCGCTGTCCCCGCCCGATGCCGGGGACAGCGCGACAGACCGATCAGCGGAACGAGCACTCAGCCTCAGTGGTGGATCAGGAGCTCCCGCAGCAGCCGGAAGACGTTCGCGGTAGCGGAGACTGCGGCCAGAACCAGACCCCATCGAGTCTTCGATTTGTGCGGCTCCTGCTACCGCGAGGTACCGTCAGAGAACACGTTGCATCACCTCTCTTGTGGTGATCTTCGGTGCCCGTCGGGGCGAGTCGAAGCTGTCCAGGCCGCTCGCGCCGACGGGCTTCTTGGTGTTCTCCATGGAAACAGGAGATCGACTGTTCACAAATTCGATCTCGGCTATTCGGACACGGATTTGCCTGCTGTACTGGGGAGTTGTGGCAAGAGCCACCAGTTCTTTGCCCCATGATCCGGCTGAACGGCCGGCCAGGCGCCCCGCGAACTCGGCGGCTGGCCTCTCCTCATCCTCCGCGCCCACGCCCTTCGGGAGATCACAAGTCGCGCCCCCTCCGAGGCTCGACTATCCGGCCGCGTACAGCCGCATGAGCGCGTCCAGGAGCTGCTCCTCGGGGTACGGCATGACCCAGCGCAGGTGGTTCTTCTCTTCCGGAACGTTCTTCTCTTCCGGAACGGCTGCGCTGAGCACCGATGTGGCCAACTGAATTACTCAATGGCCAAGTAGGGCGCTCAGTCACAGGTCCTGTGACCGAGTATTTGATTTGGCGAGATGAGCAGGGTACCGGTGCGGAAAATGGGCGTCCGTACAGTCGAAGGTCAGCTCGATTCCGGCTTCCGTGCCGGGACCGTACTGTGCGCCTCTGACAGTCGCACGTCAGCCGGTGGCGGCTCGGTGCTGTCAAGATTGCGCCGCTGGTCTTTCGGGCCGCGAATTCCGGCCATTGGGCCTGCCCTGCTACTGAGCGCCAGCAAGCTGGGTGGGCCGGCGAATCCGCCGGACGACCTGACGAAGGGACTGGTTTCCATGCGGAAAAAACATTGGGCGTCGATGACCGGCGCTGTGCTCTTCGCGGTTACGGCACTGAGCGGCTCGGCGACGGCGGCACCGGCAGGCACGCCTTCCATGCCCTCCGGGTGCGGTGATGCGTTCTATTCGAGCCGTAGCGAGGGGCACGCCTGGATCCGGTACTGCGACAACAAGACGTGGGCATGGGCCGACGTGACGGATGACAAGGCGGACGGCAGGTGTCCGAGGCTGACGGCCCAGCTGATCTCCGGCGGGCACGTGCACTCCGCAGGAGTGGGCCCGAAGGGCTCGACCCAGTACCGGCAGGTCAGGGCTCCTGCCGACAACCCGATCTACGTGGCGGGGCTCAGCTGGGTCAGCTGCTGATTCCCTGAGCACGCCTTCAACACCGCACCGGCTTGTACCAGGAGCATTCGAAATCGGTGGGCGAGGCCGTTCACCGTGCGCCTCCAGGGCGTACGGACCTCGTGGTGTCTTCCGTGGTTACGCTCGCGTCCTCGACGTCCTCCAGGGGGCGCAAGGTGAGCTGATGGGCCGACGTGTCGTAGAACGGTGCGGGAAGTCCGGTTGGAAATGAAACGAAGGGCTTACCGTTGTCGTCGACTTCCTGCTCTCACCCTTTTCCGCCCGCAACCCCGTGGAGTGCTGCGGGCAGAAACATGACAGATTTCGGGTTGCCTCTTACCCTCCAGCCAGGTTGGCACCGGCACCAACGGGCGCACAACTGTCCACTCCGCGTCCGTCATGGGGTTCCAGCAGTCCTCGCCGCAAAAACAACGGAGTAGCCCCTGACCTGGGGAGTTGGGTGGCTATCCGGTCTCAGCCAGCTCGCTGGCGACCTTGCTGAGGTGGCGGTAGATGGTGGGGCGGGTGACGCCGAATTTGTCGGCGATCTGTTGGACGGTGTAGTCGCCGGAGTCGTACATCTCGCGGGCGAGCTTGACCTGGCGGGGGCTGGCCGCCGGTGCGTCCGCGGGCGCGGGCGGCTTCCAGACCGTCCATCGTCCGCCCCGACATCAGGGCGTGCTCGAACTCGGCTACCGCTCCGAGGATCTGGAAGAACATCCGCCCGACTGTGGTGGAGGTGTCGATGCCCTGGTCGAGGACAACGAGGTCGACCCGTGGGACTGGAGGTCCTTGGACAGCTCGATGAGGTTCTCCAGCGAGCGGCCGAGGCGGTCGAGCTTGGTGACCACGAGCTGGTCGCCTTCGCGGGCGACGAGAAGGGCTTTGTCGAGTTCGAGGCGGCGAGCAAGCTTGCCGGACACCTTGTCTGTGAAGACCTTC
Organism: Streptomyces sp. BF23-19; assembly: GCF_041106355.1. Lineage (NCBI taxonomy): Bacteria > Bacillati > Actinomycetota > Actinomycetes > Kitasatosporales > Streptomycetaceae > Streptomyces > Streptomyces sp. BF23-19. The sequence goes on from NZ_JBGBPT010000008.1 coordinate 35,216, forward strand.
TCGCAGCCAGCCGCGCGGAGTGCGTCCTGCTGGGCTTCGGGGTGCCGAGTCGATACGCGCGGGAACGTCATGTCGTTCTCACGAACGATCGTTACCCGGCACTTGGGTAGTCCCCTTCTGCCTTGCCTCTCCAATAGGCGAGGGTGCTCAGGGTGACGAGGGTGAGGGGATGGTCTTCGCCCATCACCCGCACCTGGTCGGCGAGCAGCTCGGCGAAAGCTGCCGCAGCCCCGGCCGCATCCCCCGCCTCCCCCCGCCACAAAGCGAGGTTGTACCGGGCGGCGAGGGTGTCGGGGTGGTCGGTGCCGCGGCCGTGTCGGGCGACGTCGGCGAGGTGCCGGAAGTGGTCTCGGGCGGCGGCCACCTGGCCGGCCCGGCCGTAGCTGTAGCCGGTGCGGAACAGCACTGCATGTGTGTCGGGCCGGTGCAGGGCGTCTTCGGCGCAAGTGGCCAGAGCGGTGGTGTTGGCGCGCAGGGTCTGGGCGAGGGCGGTGTCGCGTTCGATTGCTGGCCAGGCGGCTCTGAGGGCGTCGGCGGCGGTGCGGGCGGTGTGGTCGTAGTGGTGGGGGGTGAGGGTGTCGCGGGTGGTGCGCTGGATGAGCTGGTGGACGCGGACGGCCTGGTTTGGGGTGGTGGGTGTGTGGTCGATGAGGCTGAGCCGGTGCAGGGCCCGCAGGGCTCTGGTCGCGTCCTCGCGGGTGGCCTGTACTGAGGAGCGCTGCCGTTTGCCCGGCCACCACTTCAGCCGCCGCGCGCGTCCAGGGCCGGCCTGGGTGCGGTGTGCGGCCAGGTGGGTGAGGGCGGGGGTACTGGTCAGCACGTCGTGGGGGATGCCGTTGGCGTCGAGCATCGAGGCGAGTTGGAGCATGGGGCGGGCCACCAGCAGGGCGCAGGGTGTCGGCGCGGTCGATGGACAGGGACCAGGCGGCGGCCAGGGGGAGGGCCTGGTCGTCGGGCAGCCGGTCGGGGGCGGTGTCGGCGAGCGTGGTGGCGCGGTCGGCCAGCAGTGTGCGGTAGGTGGCGATGTCGTCGCCGGAGTCGATGAGGTAGGCGACGGCCTGGGCGAGGGCCAGGGGCAGGTGTCCGAGGTCGCCGGCCAGGGCGGTGAGCTGGTCTGCTGGTTCGACCCGGCCGTGCGTGGCCAGGGATGTGGTGAGGTAGGTGAGGGCTTCGTCCGGGGTGAACAGGCCGACCTCGACCGCGTGGCGGCCGTCTGCGGCGAGGGCGGCGTCGCGGCGGCGGGTGGTGACCAGGGTGCGGCCGTGGGGGCTGGCGGGCGGCCACAGGCGGTGCAGGTCCGCCGGGTCGGTGACGTCGTCCAGGACGATCAGCCACCGGCACGGCCTGGCTCCCGTCTTGGGGGTGAGCCAGGCCAGGAAGGATTCGGCGGCCTTCTCCGGATCAGTGGGATCGGCCCGGCATAACTCGACGCCAGCCTGCGCGTATCCGCTCACGATGGCCTCTCGGGTGCTGGCGGTGAGCCAGACCAGGACGTCCAGGCCACCGGCCTGGCTGCCGTCCTTCCATGCGGTGTGGGCGTAGTCGGCGGCGAGCTGGGTCTTGCCCACCCCGCCCATTCCGGTCAGGACCTGGCCCAGCACCGCGGTGCCACCGCCGTCGACCGTCGCGCGCAGCCGTTCCGCCTCGGCACGGTGCTGGAAAGAGCGTGCCCGTCGAGGGATGACCCCGACTTGGTGCGGCCACGGGGCCGGCTCCCGGGGCATGTCGTGCTGCACCACAGTCAGCTGTTCGACGCTCACCTGGTGGATATAGCCGGTGTTGGCAATCCCGCCCTCGGACGCGGCCGCATCCCCGGTCCCGGATATCCGTACCGGAGCAGCGGGGGCGCCGTCGCTTCCCGGTACCGGTCCGCGGTTGCCGCTCACCGCTGTGGCCCCGACACGGCCGCAGCGTTCCCGGTATCGGTCACCGCGACGTCAGCGTCGGCGGCGTCGATGGGGCCTTGCTGGCGCTTGTCTCCTGCGGTCACGCGACCGATTCCCCCCGCTCTTTGTGTTCTGACCGAGCTGTCAGGTGTAGTCGATGCCGCTGACGGCGTTGCTGCCGTCGCCGGTGGCGGTGGCGCCGCCGGTCCTTTCCACCTGTGCCGAGCCACTGCCCCGGCCCTGCGGGCGCCTGACCCCCGTCAGCGCTGTTCCACCATCGTCCGCACGGGCCGGCCCGGTGCGCACGGCCGTATCGTCCGCACGGCTTCCCGAGTGCTGAAACAACGCCCACACCAGAGCCGCGATGCCGGCGGCGGCCTGAACGCAGGCTCCGGTCAGCTGTCCCGCATCGGGGCCGTCCAGCAGCCAGACCAATGGCGTCGAGACGACCCCGGCCACCGCCAGCACGATGACCGTGATCTTCCACCCCTGCGACATGCCCGCTCCCCCTCGCCACGACCGTCCCCGGCTGACGGTCCGCCACTTCATATTGCGGCAGGGCAGTTCGATCCGGAACAGGAACACGAACACGACCCGCAGCATCCTGGTTCCAGCACACCCCGGCCCCGGGAGGAAAGCGGCTCCCGGCCCAGGGCTCTCACACGGAACCCGCCGGATCGCCGCCGTTGCGCAGAGGCCGGTGGCCCCGCTCGTCGAGCTGGGCGAGTTCACGCTCGTAGTCGACGGTGATCGAGCCGTAGTAGTTGGCCACCTGGCTGCGGGCCGGGGAGATGTGCGCCAGGACCTCGCTGTCCACCTCGCGGCCGGCGCCGCGCAGCTGGTCGACGGCCAGGCTGAAGTATTCGGTGTGCCAGCTGGCTTTGTCGCCGAGTTCCAGAGACCGCAGGGTGTGGGGCATGGTGCGGGCCGCGTCCGCGATGACCGCGGCGTCCTTCGCGTCGGTTTTCGCCTCGCCCGGATACAGATCAGCGATCCGCCGCATCGCGAGTCCGGGCAGGTAGGCGACCTCGCAGCCCGCGGCGCGGGCGACGGTCAGGGGCAGGGCGCCGATGGACGCGGGCTGGTCTACGATCACCAGGACAGTGCCGAACTTGGCCTTGAGCTTGTCGAAGACGGCCCGCAGTTTCGGCTCGCTGTTGGGCATCGGCTTGTCGAAGACCCTCTTTCCGGCCGGGGTGAGCCCGTGGCCGTGGTGAGCGGTCTTGCCGACGTCCATCCCGAGGAAGACACCCACGCCTTCGGTGTCGAACATCGCACCCCTTCCGGGTCGTTGACCTTGCCGGCCTCGGCAATGGCGCCGTGCTCGCGCATCCACGTTATGCAGACCTGCCGCCCGCGAACTGCCCGGCATTGCGCCGGACCGGGCGGTGGCCGGGTCTCTCATCAGCGTCTGTGACGGCACCCCTCGGGCCCGGCGACACCACCCCTCAGGTCATCCGTTCGACAGAGGGGACACAGTCATACCGGGCCAGGAGGCCAGCGGCCCCATTGCAGGACCGCGAAAAACACAACGGGGGGGCTTCGGCGGCCTGCAGCTCGGGGTGCTTACAGGTAACGTTCGTCGGTTCGTTCATGTCCCTGCCGGGGCCGGCGGGACGGATCGGGGACGGCGCCCGTCAGGGCCTGCACTCCTGCACGCGTTGCGGCCTGTGACGCGAGAGCCCGCGTCAAAGTCCGGGTTGAACTGTCCTGGTCGTGTCTTAAAACACGTCGATGCCTGACGGGCAGACAAGCACATGAAGCCTCTGATGGAGCGGGTTCTCCTGGGCGAAAACCTGTCTACCAGGGGATTTCCTCGTCCGGCAGGACAACTACCCAGCTTCACCGACAGGTTGGAAAGTCTCACCGAAGCGCGAGGGTGGACAGACTGTGTTCACGCGAATACAGTGAGTTCGGGGCCTGCGAAAGCAGGAAATAGGGGGCGGAGTGAATAAATGGCGGCTGCAATGCCGCCTTATCTGCGATTCGGCGGGCTTCTTTTCTTCGAGAAGTCACTCATAGAGCCGATTAGGCCGCGCGGTTAATCCCGATGCAACCCTCTATCTCGGTATTCAGCACCGCAAAGAATTCCGCCATCGGCGCTGAATTCGACTCGCCCAAGACGCACTCAAACCGAAGGAGTGGCAATCATGCCGTTATCGGCAGCTGACCTCGAAAAGCTCGGGGACGCGCCCATCGCGATCCAGTCGACGTTCTTCCCGAACATCTACCTGCGCATGGACGGGACCGGGGTGACCTCCTTCGCCGGCTCCGGCGCCGGGACGGTCAACTGCCAGTACGGCACCGGCCCCTGGACGGGGTACAAGGTCCGGCCGCAGGCAGATGGGTCGTACGCCTTCGAGTCGGCGGCCTTCCCGAACGTTTTCCTGCGCCTGGACGGCGACGGAGTCCCCGCCACCATGGCCGGCGGGGGGAAGGTCAACTGCCAATACGGCGCCCACCCCTACGAGACGTACCACCTTCGCGCCCAGGCGGATGGTTCGTTCTCCTTCGAGTCGGCGGCCTTCCCGGGCATTTACCTGCGCATGGTGACCGGTAGCGGGGTGACCACCGCCACCGGCCCCGGCGGAACGGTGAACTGTCAGGTCAACGCCAACGGTGGCGAGCACGAGAAGTTCTATCTCGACAGGGCCTGATGGCCGGGTCGCCCGGGAGGATCTCACGCCTGGTTTCGGGCGTGATTTCCCGCGAAATCGTACGTGCCGTGGGGTAGGCCGCGAAAGTGCCTTCTC
>NZ_JBGBPT010000008.1:39864-104875 GCF_041106355.1 Streptomyces sp. BF23-19
CCCCGCCGGGAAGCGGAAAAGGCACTTTCTGTCAGATCGGCCTTCAGATACGGTCCACACCTGGTCCTCCACCCAGCCGTGCGCCGCCGGACCCTGCTCCAGGAATCCTGCCAGCTTTTCGAGGCAGTACGGCGACAGCCGGCATCGTGATCCACTCGGGCCACGCGAGGCCAGAGCTGCGACCCCGCCGTCCCGCCATAACTGATGCCACTGGTAGGCCGACTTCCGGCTCACCCGTGGGATAGTGCTCGCGGCGGGGGCTCTGGCGCCCGCGCATGCCGACGGCAAGACTCCTGGGTCCGCTCAGCGTGGTGGGGTGGTCAGCCAGGACTTGATGACTTCGGCCGGCACCGGCACAGGCGTGTGCGGGGTGAGAGCCTCGGCGATGGCGGCCGCGAGTTCGTCGACGGTACGGACCTGGTACCTCGGCGGGGTGATCCAGATGCGGGGTGCGGCATCGGGGTCGTCCTGGTTGGCGAAGAGCTGGGCGTACAGGCAGGCCAGTCCTTCGTCGTAGCCCCAGGTGCTGTAGTGGTCCCAGCCCGGCATCCAGAACGCCTGCGGACCGGCCCGGAGCGCGTTCGGGGTCACCGGCCGGGGCCGGGGCGGCTGGGTGTACGTCGGCCCGTAGACGATCTCCCACAGGCCGTCGGAGTGCTCGAGGACGTCCATCCGCACGTGCTGCTTAAGCGTGCGCAGCTGGCGGCGGAACTCGTCCGCGTCGAGGCCGGCCCGCTGGGCGAGCACGGGGATGTCGGCGTCCCACAGGTTTAGGCCGAGGATGTCGCCCTCCCCCTGGCTCTGCTCGGCCACGGCCAGGAACACCCGCCGGGCTGTCTCGTCTGCGATGTTCCTGCTGTGTACGTACGAGATGGCATGCTGGCTCACGTGGACGTTCCTTCCTGTCAGCGTTCGACGATGCGGCCTGCGGTGTCCCGGCTGCGCCCGTGGAGGGTGTCGAGAAGGTCCGCGAGGACCGACATGGTCTTGGGCTCGGCCCGAGCGATCTGGTCTGTGACGGCCAGCGCCTGAAGCGTCGGAGCCAGCTGGTTGAGCAAGGCCAAGGCGTCGGGCAGCGTCTTCGCGTAGACCCATTCGGAGTGGACCGCGCCCTCGAGGTCGAACAGGTAGCAGGGTTCACGCAGCCGCGAATAGACGGTCAGGATCAGCGGCATCGTGTACTCCTTCCCAACCCCGGTCCACGTCTCATAACCCGCAGCCTTGATGCCCGCAGTGAGATCGCTATCGGCTCCGGGCTGGTTCATCACCGGATCCTCGGTGATGAACCAGCTCCCCGCGCTGTAGACCCAGCCCTGTTGAGCCTCGCCAGCGCTCTGCAGCGTGCTGTCGTTCATGGCCTTCCCCTTCTTGGTGCGTGCTATCGGTTGTGATCGGCGTTATGCCTGTCAGGCCCGGACCACGGCTCGCCACCCCGCCCGGACGAGTTCTTCGTCGATCCACTGCGTGGTCGAGGCGGGGGGAGAGACGGCTCACCGGGAGGAAAGCCGCATCCTCGACTGGGAAGGATGGGGCCGCGCCCCCTACGGATACGACGCGGCCGCCCTGTACGTGTACGCCCTGCTCACCCCCGACACGGCCGCCCGTATCCGGACCGAGCTGGCCCCCCGTCCTGGACCGGCCCGAGGCCCGCACCGGCCTGCTCACCGTCTGCGCCCAGATCCTTCAGGCCCAAGACCGCATCGACTTCTACGCCGAGCTCGCCGAGCCCGTACGCGAGCACCTGGCCCACCTGTAGCTCTCGCGCCTGCACGGAGTCGACGCCGCGCCGACCGGCGGCCAGTGTCGGCGGGCCGGAGGCGGAGGGCTCCGACCCGGATCCACGCGCCCGGCGCTGGTCATCCCGTCACTTCCGCGGCAACGCCTGGCTGCGGCCGGGTCCGCATGCCCCATCGGGCAAGAGATGGGCCGACAGCGCCCAGTGCCGCGAAGAACAACGCCAGCAGCAGCCAGCCTGCTGTGCCGAGTCCGAGCACCACCGTGGTGAGGATCGCGGGGGCGAGAGCCTGGCCCGCGCTGAAGCCGAGACCGAGGACACCTTGGTACTGGCCCTGGGCGTGGTCGGGGGCCAGACCGAAGCCCAGGGCGAAGCCCGCCGATGACTCCCAGACCTCTCCCAGGCTGTGGACGAAGATCGCGGACAGGACCAGCCCTGCCGCGGCCCAGACCGGGGTGTACGCCGCCAGCGCCATAATCGGGCAGCTGACGAGGAAGAGCAGCCCCGCCGTGCGAAACGCCCGGCCGCCGTCGTGTGGGGTTTCGATACGCGAGCCGATCCTGGTCTGCATCAGCACACAGAAGAGGGAGTTGACGGCGAACAGCGCTGCCACCGTCCAGCGCGGCGCTTCGGTGTACTCGGAGATCCAGATCGGCAGGAGCAGCGAGACCACCGGGTACTGCAGTCCCATGGCCCCGTAGAGGGCGGTGAATGCCAGGAAGGGACGATCCGCGAAGACGAGCCAGCGCCGCTGCTGCGACGGCGCTGCCAGTACCGGATAGCGGGGCAGCAGAAGCAGCAGCACCGCGCGCAGGGCGAAGCTCGCCGCGTTGCCGAGGATCAGCGTGACGTAGGCGCCGCGGGTGCCCGCGGCCAGCGCCAGCCCCGCACCCACCGTTCCCAGGACGACGCCCAGGTTGACGAACGTGCGCAGCCTGGCACGGAACAGGGCCGGGCGCTCACCCCCCACCCGGACCACCAGCGCGCCCCACGCCGCCCCACCAGCCGCCGCGGCGATCTGGTCGACCGTCGCAATGAGCGTGAGCGCGGCCCAGCTCTCGACGAGGACGAGGGCCGCCATGGACACCGCCTGGATCACGAGAGCCAACATCATGATCATGCGTGCCCCTCGCCGGTCGGCGAGTTGCCCGCCTGGTATCCCCGCGCACAGGCCGATCACTCCGGCGATGGTGAGCGCGGCGCCGACCTGCACCGCGGGCAGGCCCACGACCAAGGTGAAATAGAGCGCCGACGCCGCGTTGAACAGACCATTGCCGACTCGGTTGACGAAACTGGCGGCGATCAGCACGCGTTCGGGCCCGCTGTCCCCCGCCATCCGGCCTATTCGGCCTGCCAAGCCGTCCTTGATCATGGACGGCAGGCTAACAGCGGCCGCTGATCCAGCAGCAGTCGCACCAAGATCGCGTGCTCTGGTTGCGCCACACGGACGAGGAGCGCTCGACCCCTGAAGGTTCTGTCGTCAAACGATGGGTCGCTGCAACCCTGTTGCGCCGACTGGTGACTCTGAACCTCACAGATTGGCGTCGGCGGGGCACCGCCCGCGGCTGCTGCGCGTGGCGGAGACCGCGGCGATGGTCCAGGCCGTCACCCACACGGCTCCCACAAGCAATGCCGCGAGCGCGGTGGGCATATGGGGAGGGGTGGCACCCAGGCTCGGCGCCAGGCCCGCCGCGCGGGCACCGAAGCCCTCACCACGGCAACTGAAGGCCGACCGCTACCCGGCTGGTCCACCGACGCCGGCCGCACCGAGGACATCCGGTGGCGCCAGGCCCGCACCACGCTGCTCGAGGCCGTCGCACGCCACCACCACGCTCACCTGCTCGCCGCCATCGTCGAGCTCGGCGGTGAGCTGGAGCTCCCAGCTACCCGTAGCGGGCGCTTCAGGGGCGCCGTCATCCCAGAAGGCTGCGCGGTCAGCGCCGGCCGCCGCCGATGCGGCGGTCGTCGGCCAGTGCGGTAAGAGGGCCGAACTCGCGGGCAAGCTGGTTCCACGTCAGAACCTCGCCACAGCGGGCCGGGAACTCCTTCGGGTTGAACTCGGGCATGGTCCAGGTGCCAGTGCCCCGGTCCCGCAGCCACAGGTCCCCGTCACCGTCGACCACAGTCGGCGGGACCGGTACGGGCTCGGCCTGATCGGTGGGTTCCCAGGTGACCCGGCCCGGGTGGGAAACGCGGCGCAGCTCGGTGGTGGCCAGCCGCGCGGCCAAGTCACGGGTGGACTCTTCGGCGTCCTTGACCGACGCGAGTCGGAATGCGTCGTCAAGTACGGGCAGGGCTGGATTCTTGCTGCGCTTTGAACTCATACGCTGACTACCTCCGATGGGGGGCGTCACATCCGTTATGGCACCCCGTAGAGGAACACGGTATCCGAGGCGGGAGCCGGGCCGGCTACGACCACTGTCCAGGTGGAGGCGCTGGCACACCGGGCGGTGGTGGCGAGCATCAGCAGTCGGCAGAGGTCGTCGCGGTCGTTCTCGTCGTACCGGAAGCGCAGGTGGTGGAGGAAGCTCTCCGGTTCGTCGTCCGGGAGGCCGATCGGCCTGACCTGACCCGCACCCACACGTCACCAGCCACCCCGGCGCCTGACCCGCCGCATCACAGGGCCGGCACTGCCCCGGCCGGAAGGCCGGTAGCCGCGCACACCCACTTTTCTGGACGTTCGGGCCCCGCCCTCGCGCGAATGGGCGCAGAGTTCGATGAATGCGAGAACCCGGCAGTGGTGGCGAGGAGAACATGGTGCGCCCGAGTGTGGGCCCGGAAGCACAGGCGAAGCAGGCCTGTGCTCTGGAGCGACTGAAGGAGCTGCGGGCAATCGCCGAGCGGGCCCGACTGGCGGCGGATCAGGCTGAAGCCGCGCTCCTGGATGCCTCGGTCGAGCTCATGTTGGACAGGGTGTTGGACCCCGGGGAGCTTTGGGGACCTCCGAGATCGCGAACGCCTCTGGCATTCGTTCGCGGATCCTGAGCAAGGCCGCAGGCTCTTCGCCTAGGTACGCCCAACTGCTGGAGACGGCGAAGGAACTGGAAGAAGGGTGAGGCCGCCAGCACGGTAGGCAGCCCTCAGACGCTCTTGAAGCTGGCCTCACTGCTCCGAGCGGACTCTGCCTCTCCCACCCCAGGCAGGACCGCCATGTTCGGGGACCCCGCCCCTGCCACCTTCGACCGCATGCCGGCCGCCCAGAAGCCCGCCGCCGACCAGCTCGGCCTCGAAGCCACCGGACGTCGAGTGTGGGGTACCGGACTGCACCAGAAGGCACTCGACGACAGCCTGACTCGGCCCACGTTCAGGAGATGGCAGCACGGAGATCCGGGCGCACCGCGCGGATCTCCGCCAGTTCTGCGGGCAGAGGAGTCGCTTCGCACGGGCTCCGCTCTCCTCGACCCGGGCTGGCGGTGTGACGGCAAGTCCGGGGGCGAGGGGCGGTGAGCCGCAGCCACCCTCCTGGGGTGCCCGAGGCGCCACCAGAACACCCCAGTGATCTTGCGTCGGCCACTCACCGCACCGGTCGTAGGTCTCCCATCACTCGTATGCGGGTGTGGACACGCCCACGACCAGTCTCTTCTCGACCGCGTGGCCGACGGTGGCCGGGCTCGGGTTCTCGATCATGACGGTCATGCGATGGTGCTCCTCTCGATCGGTTCGAGTGGTGCAAGGGGTGCAGCCGCCCCGGGGCCGTAGGAGTGCGGGGCGGGGGGCCTGTGGGGCGTCAGATCAGCTCGACCTCGATCGCCAGGGCGCCCAGGGCTTCCTTCTCGGGGCCGTAGATGGCGCGGATGTTGGTGAGCTGCTGTTCCCGGCTGGCGGAGGGGTTGACCTTCTCCGGGCCTTCGCCGTCCAGGAGGGCCTCGAAGGTGGGGTACTCGGCGACGCGGAGCACTGCGACCGCGCACCGCTCGTCGGTGTCTCTGATGCGGAACTCGATCCGGTCGCCGGCCGCGAGGTTCTCCAAGTGTGGGTACTTCACCCGGACCTCGATCGTCTTGGTGCCGGAGGCCACCAGCTCGAAGTACTGGCGGTAGAGGTTGAGGTGGTGGGTGGTGCTCATGCGGGGGTACGGCTCCCTGTCGTGGTCGTCATCATGCGGCCGATCTCGGCGGCCGAGTACGAGCGGAAGAAGTGGCGGGGGTCAGCGAAGAGGATCTCTGCGAGTGTCAGCAGGTTCTCGGCGTACTCGGTCAACGAGCCCGGCCACTGCCGCGTGTCAAGCATCCACGGTTCCGCGCCCTCGGGCAGCGCCGCGCCTCCCTCGCGGATCAGGGACTTGGAGAGCTTGGCACCGGTGTCGGTGACGATCTGCGGGCAGAACAGCCGGGCGGGAGGCTGGGCCAGGGGGAAGCCGAGGGCCTGGAGGGCGCCGTCGACCAGGTGGGAGCCGAACACCCAATCGCCGCCCTTGACCATGACGGGCAGCGTGTCCGGGTCACCTGCCGCGGAGAGTTCCTTCACCAGGTTCCGGTAGAGCGTGGCGAGGTCGAGGTAAGAGCCAGCGCTGGGGGCAACGATCCCGCTGTACGGGCCGTGGTGGAGGCAGTGGGCGTAGACCTGGGCGCAGTCCTGGCCCTCGATGACGACGCGGGTCCGCTCGGCGTACTTCTCCGCCCAGCCGCAGCCCGGCTCCAGGCAGGGGACGCGGACGTGCGGCATGCCCGTCGAGGGGGCCAGCCACCAGCGGGCCGCGTCCAGCCGGGACAGGATGCGCAGCCACGTCCGCCGGTACGTCTCGGTGCGCTGCTGCTCGGAGTACGTGTTGATCTCGTACCCGATTCCGGTGAGCGCGGAGAGAGCCTCGAACAGGGTGCCGTACACCTTCTCCACCTGGCCCCGGATCTCGTCCTCGCCGAGGGCCTGGGCGTAGGCGCGCTGGTAGCGGTGGCCGCTGGTCGGGTCCGTCGCAATTTCGTGCGGGGCGTTGTCGAGGGCGCCGAAGACGATGCTGACGGGAAGGTCGAAGCGGTCGCGGACGCGTGCCGCTGCGGCGAACGCGAGGGACTGGACCAGGGAGGTTCCGATGTGCGGGGCGCCGTTGATCTGGGTGCCCACGGTGAAGACGACGCGCTCGGGGGCCTGCGCGCGGATGCGCGGGGTGAGGACGTCCTCGGCATAGGTCAGTGCGTTGGCGAGGACGGTGTTCGGCGACGCGGGATGGGCGGACACGGCTTCTCCCTCGGGGTCGGTGGTCCATGCGGTGCTGTGCGGGGGTCAGCGGGCGTCGGCCTGGCGGAGGGCCTGGTGGTCGGCGATGACCCATTCGACCCCGCCCCCTTCCGGCCTGATGAAGACCGCCTCGGGGATGACACGGCGGGTCGCGGGGTCCTCCCACTCGCCGATGAACTGCACGACCCCTTCCCGGTCCCTGGCGGGGTCGAAGATCCGGGCGCCTTCGTACAGCCAGGAGGGGCGCCTGCTCACTGCGTACCGTCCTCGCCGGCAGGAACGACGCGGGCGTGCAGCGCGCCGAGCTTCTGCCAGCCCCGTTCCGCTCGCGCCATGAGGGCCAGGGAGGGCTGGCCGTATGTCTCGGCGGTGTCGGCTTCGACCGCGAAGGCGTCCCAGGGGATGCGTTCGGCGGGCTGGTCTTCGAGCTGTAGGGCCCGGGGGCGGTTGGGGAGTTCGGGGCCAGGCATCGAGCGCTCCTCTCCGAGGCGGTGCAGCGGGATGCAGGGACCGGGGAGGACGACTACGCCCCCGCTGCCGGGGTGGTGCGGCGTCAACCTCGCTCCCGCATAAGGGGGCTGGTCGATCCCGCGAGATGAACGTACGGTCGCGCTGCGTGCGGTAGGACTGACTGCGGGTACGTGTTACGGCAGGGGGCCGCACCGGGGAGCGCGCGATGGCCACGAGACCAATCACCGGCACGATCGCGGGCTTTGTGCTGCGCACAGCGCGGGAGTCGGTGCCGCTCACTCAGGCGGGGCTGGCTGAAGCCTTGGGCGTGGACCTGGCCACGGTCCAGGGCTGGGAGTCGGGCCGGCGGCCGGTCGCGAATATGAGGGCGGTGGCTCTGCTCGGGCTGCGGCGGAGGCTGGCTGGGCTCGGTGCGGACGCGACGATCGTTGCCCTGTTGGACGCGGCGATGGACGCGGACCGGATCATTGCAGCTACGCTCCAGCCCGCCGAGGGGTCGCACCCTCTGGCAGAGTGGGTACACACCCGGGACACCGCGCACATGCTTGCGTGGGCACTCACCGGGACCCGGCCGCCCTCTCTTGCAGGTATCCCCTCCCCGCGCCGTCGAGGGCCAGCAGCAGCATCTCCGCTCCTTCATGCTCCGGATCGGTTGGCCTTCTTCGAGCGGCTGCGCACCACGACGGAGGCGGCCCCTCGGACCGACCCCCAGGGCGTGCTCCTGCACCGGCAGGCCCTGTACCTGACCTCCTACGACAAGAGCCCCGAGGCGGTGGCCTGGACGGCACAGGCGCTGCATGACCGGCGCGGTCTGCTGGCCCGGAGGGGATGGACACCGCAGTGGGCCGAAGCGCGTTCAACGGCGACCGCCCTCGCGCGGCTGGGAGACCCGGTGCCGCTGCTCGACTTCATCGAGCGGGCCATGGTGGACGACGACGCGGGCGAGGCCGCGAACCTGAACTACTGGGCCTACTGGCTGGGAGGTACTCCGCTACCGCAGTCCGACGACATGTTCATGCGGGACCGGCAGCTCACGGGCTGGGACCCCGTCACCCTGCTGCGGGGGTTGACGTACGGACTCCATCACGCCCCGGGATACGTCGACCTCTACGCTCACACGATGTGGGCCCTGCTGACGGCCCACCCCTGGCTCCCGCAGGCGTCCGGCCTGCTGGTGCGGGACCTGGCGGAGCGTACCGAGCGACTGCTGGACTGGGGCGGCATCTCCGAAAGATCCCGGCGTGAACTCACCGGCGTGCATTACGTTCTTCGTGATCGAACCTGAAACCGGAGGTCAGCAGATGGCAGACGAGACGGCGAACGTCCAGGGCACAGCTGGATTCCTCTTCGAGATGGGCGTGCTCAAGAACGCGAAGCGGACCGGCTGGTGGTTCACCGGGAACAACAACCCGGAGTCGATCGCCGAGCACTCGTTCCGCGTCGGCATCGTCGGCGCCGTGCTGGCCATGATGGAAGGCGTCGACCCCGCGAAGGTGGCGCTGATGTGCCTGTTCCACGACACCCAGGAGACGCGGATCGGGGACATCCCGCACATCGGACGGCGGTACATCGACGCGGCCTCGAACGAGACCGTCACCGCGGACCAGGTTTCTGCCGCCCATCCGGCAGTCAAGGCCGGCGTGCAGCGCGTGGTGGGCGAGTACGAGAGCGGTGACACCCCCGAAGCGATCGTGGCGAAGGACGCCGACAAGCTCGAATGTCTGGTGCAGGCCGTGGAGTACCGAGCCCAGGGCTACAGCCTGGTGCAGGACTGGATCGACACCTCGTTGAACAGCCTCAAGACGGCGTCTGCGCAGGCCCTCGCGGAGGCCGCGCTGACCATGTCGCCGCTGGAATGGCGGAAGACCTTCCTGGGGCAGTAGCCAGGGTCGGAACCGACGAAGGCTCCACTGACCGGCTCCTGGCCGGGACGGGGCTTTCGTGTTGGTGGAGGTGTACTACGGCGACGTTCAGGATCCTGTGGGTTCCATCGGCATGAGGGAATAGGTGCGTCCGCCGCACCGAACCTTGTCGGCCGGGAAGCTGGGGGCGGGGCCGTGTCTGGCGCCGTGAAGGTGCTGGTTCAGGCAGAACGGACAGCGGGCCGAGATCGTCCAGGCGCCGCCGGGGTCGCGGAAGGCGAAGGCAGGGACTTCGGGTATCCCGCTCCGGTCACGCCGGCGGTAGAGGTACAACACATTTCCCCCGAAATTCGCGAAGCAGTAGACCGTGTCGGCGACGTCGTCCGGGTGACCGTGCCCGTCTTGGTCGCCCGCTGCTCCGGCCAGCCGCGACAGCGTGAGCAAGCCCTCGGGTCCTGGCGCGTCCGGCCCCTGGACACGCCAGGCCAACCGCTGTTCGTACCCAGCGCGCAATGCCTGACGGCATGGGATCCGACGCTCCTCATTGACCACGCGCCCGCCGGCTTCCAGGCGCATGGACATCGGCCACGCATAGAGAGGCGATCCCACCTCCCACGCTTCTCCCACCACGACCTCAAGGAAGGCACCACCTGCTGTGACACCAACCCGTTCTTCATCCCCACCGTCTCTTCTGGGAGTCTTCGGACACCCGGACGACGAATCCCTCCTGGCCGGCGGCGTTCTCGCGCAGCACGCGGCAGCAGGCGCGGTGACCGCCGTGGTCACCGCCACCTGGGCCCCCGACAGCCGCCGGGCCGACGAACTCGCCGAAGCCCTGGCCATCCTGGGGGCGGGAAAACCACGCATGCTCGGCCTCGCCGACGACCGAAGCCCCGAGTCCGCGCCCGGCCGGCCGCGGCTGTGCGACGCCCCGCTGGACGAGGTGGTGGAAGGGATCGTCGAGCACATCCGTGCCGTGAGGCCGCAAGTCGTCATCACCCACGACGCCTACGGGCAGCTGACCGGTCACCCTGATCATGTCCGCACGCACCAGGCCACCGTCATCGCCTTCCATGCCGCAGGCCTCGAACACCGCTACCCGCAGGCAGGCACACCCTGGCAGCCCGCAGCTCTGTACGCGGCCACGCACCCGCACTCTGGAGTGGACACGCTCGGCGCGCTCCTCACAGCGGTGGGGAAGAAGGTGCTGAGCGTGCCGGACGAGCACGTCACCGCGACGGTCGACGTAACCACTTGGTCGGAGCAGAAAATGGCCGCGATCTTGGCCCACCGCAGTGAAGCGGCACGGCAACGGTCCCTCCCCGGGATCCTGACCCGCCTGTCAGACCCGGCACGGAAGTCGATCATCGCGACGGAGTTCTACACCCGTCTCGACGCCGCACCTGGGCCCGTTGGGCAACAACAGCTCACCGTGTGACACGCCACCGGGGCACCTCTGATCAAAAGCCGGTGCACCAGAGGTACTCCCCGCCAACGCGCCTGCTGCCCTGGCTGCCGCGGTCGTCCGTGCGATGCTGCTTCCCTACGACGCGACGGCGATCCGCCCGGGACTTGGCCGCGCTGCTGCAAAGCTGGGGTGCTGGCAGTCAGAGCTGGGTTAGGCCATCGGCCAGCACGCAGAGGGCTTTGCCCACCGCTTCGGCTGCCCAGCCAACCCCAGCGGCCACTTCGGCCTGAGCCCGCGGCACGGGCACCTGCAGGTCGATCTGGCCTGGCTGCTCGACATCGCGCACCAGGAGGTCCCCGGCGACCCTGAGGTCGTGGACTGGGGAGTCCTCGAAGCCGCCCGGGCACGGCACGGCTTCCGTGTGATGGAACCAGCGCCGGCGCGGGCGCCCGGTCCGCCTGGTACGCAGCCCTGGCCACCGCCACGTAATTCCCCAGGCGGGGGCCCCTGTGGCGGAGCCTCCGCCTGGGGGCGTTGGAGGTGCCCCCTTCCGAAAGGTCCTACTCCTGCGTGAGGGTCACTCAACGCAGCCGGAGCACACCGCTGACGCCGGCGTGGTCGGAGGGCCACAGTCCTGACGGGGTTCGGTCGGTCTGGGCGTAGCCCACCTGGTTGGTCGACAGTGCGGTGGCCTTGCCGCGGAAGAGTACGTAGTCGATGCGCTGGGTGAGGTTGGAGGTGGGGTTGCGCAGGTCGGGGGCCTGGCAGCAGGTGAAGCCGGGGTTGCGGTGGCGGGTGGCGATCCAGGCGTCGGTGAATCCGGCGGCCAGGAGGCGGCTGTAGCTCTGGGTGTTCGTCCCTGGTGTCGCGCCGACTCCACCGGCCGCCGAGTTGAGGTCGCCGATCAGCACGGTGGGGAGCGTGGTGTTCAGCGGGCCCGCGAGCAGTTCATCGGTCTGTGCTTCCTGGACGGCGGGGGCGGCGGGCTCGAGATGCGTGGTCACCACCCGGGTGGTGCGGCCTCGTAGCGTGGCGTCGGCCGCTGCCCAGCCGCGCTCGATCCGCAGGGGCGGGTTGGGCGGGCAGCCCAGCACCGGCCGGCAGATGGGCACGTGGTTCTGGAACCGGGCGGCCTGCGCGTTCGCCACGGAGAACTTGTGTGCGGGCAGGTCGGTGCGGGCCAGCAGTACGTCGCGGTCGGTAAGGCGGATGTCCTGCAGGCCGCTGGGCGTGGAACGCGGGGCCTCGAAGTCGCTGCCGACGGTGACGCTGGCCACGGCCTTGTAGTGCTTGCCCCGGGCGGAGAGCTCGTCGAGAAGGATCTGCAGGAAGTCGTACTCCACGTGGGTGGCGCTGCCCGGCCCGGCGGGCGTCTGGCTGCGCCACAGAACGGCTTCCTGGAGGCCCACGAGGTGAGGGTCGGCCTCGGCGATCTCGTCGGCCAGCGCCCCGGCGCGCTCGGGGAAGTTCGTCGCCTGGACATTCGCCCACACCGCGGTCACCGCCGCGACGAGCCCCTGCGGGCTGGTCGCGGCGAGGACGGGCGCGAGGTCGGCGCCCAGGTAAAGGTTGCGGGTCATGACCCGCAAAGGGGTGGTCCCCCGGCCCTCGGCGGCCGAAGCCGCGCCGAGCGAACCCGGCGCCAGGAGTGCGAGCGCGCACAGGGCGGATGTGAACCAGCGACGAGTCATGCGGGCAGCCCTTTCGGTTAAAACCGGACAACTGCCTGCATTCTCGCCGGAACCTATGGTGTTCTCGGGGAGGCGGCGATCCAGGTGTAGGCCGGGCAGCCGAAGCGCGTCACAAGGAAGGGCGGCGAGGCTCCCACGGAGCGGCTGGTGCCGACGGAGCCGACTCCGGGATCCCCCTGGGGAAACGCGTGAACTTCTGGCTGGGGACATACGGACTCTGTCGGGGATCTTGTGGTGCTCCTTCAAGGGCAGGGGCGGCGAGTCACATCGCAGCCCGTTCTGCCGGCACTGACTCAAGACGGAGAAGTTCTTCGGCGGAACAGTCGGAATCAGGGTCTTCTACCAGGCAGAGATTGAGTCCTCGCTCGTCCCGCCGGACCAGAGCCGACAAAAGACAGGAGTCCTTCGGATCGTCGATGCGCAGGGAGACGGTGTCGCCGCTGGTGAGCGCATCGTCAGCGAAGGAGGAACCCGCGTCGTTCGGCGAGCTGAAGAAGCTCCAGCGTCCGGTTGCAGCGTCCGGGCACGATGTGCCTCCCAACATTGCACCGGTCAGGTTTTCCCCCGTCATACCGCGGTCCGCCCGCAAATGCAGAAGAGCGCCGCCTGGACTACTCCACTCGCCCGCAAGCGCCGACTGATCAACGCGAGCCGCGTCTCCACCCGCATCGGCGCAAGCAACGCAGGCCCACGCCAACGTAGCGACCAGAGCCGACCACCATCTCACTGAAGTGCTCATCCCTATCCCACCCCCACATCCGCCCGTCTGAACGCGTTCAGAATAGACGGCAGGCTCAGACGATCTCACAGTGGGAGGTCGCTGTCGCAGGGTCATGGGCCCAGGAGTACGCGTTGGCGCAGGAGGTCGAGGTTGGCTCGGCCGTAGGCCATGCGCTTGATGAGCTTGACGCGGGTGACGTGGCCCTCGACCTGGCCGGAGCTCCATGGTGTGGAGAGACCTGCGGTGACGGCGTCGAGGTCGCGTCGCAGGCCGCTGACCAGCGAGTGGAGGGCTGGGAGGTCGTCAGCAAGGACTCGCTCCATCCAGCCGGGAAGTTGGTCTCCGTGAAGGTGGTGGAGCATCTCGGCGAAGTCGTGGACGTGCCGGGCCGCGGCGTCGAGGTGAGGGCAGGCCGTACGGATCTCCTTCAGTTCCGCGGCGTCGGCGGCCGCGAGGTGTTGGGGGTGCGTCATGATCCAGCGGACGACGCGTCGGGGCTTCGGGGCCGACCTGGGCCGCGGCCGGGACACCGGTTGCTGCCTCCGTCCTGGCTGGCGGGGAGGTCTGAAGGCGCGGAAGTAGCAGCGGAGGCACTGGACGCTCCCGGTAAATCCGCGCTCGCGCAGTTCCCGGTGAAGCTGGGGAATGTCGTGACAGCCCTCCAGCCAGCGGGCATGGAGGTAGGTCTTGTGCTCGTCCAGCAGGGACAGTCGTCCGGTGGCTTTGGCCAGGAGTTCATCGAGGCTGGCGGCGCGGGCGAAGCGGCGGACGGTGGAGTGGTCCAGCCGCAGTGTCCGGCCGATCGCCGTCAGGGACCTTCCCTCGGCCAGCAGCGCCTGGAGCGCCGCGTATCTCTCTGTCGTGCGGGCCACCAGGCGCCGGGGTTGGCCGTTGACGTCGAGCGTGCCGTCCGGCGGGACGAACGGCACGGCCGCCAGCCTGGACGGCTCCGGCGTGACCAGGTCCCTGGCGGGAGCCTCCGCGGCGACCGGGGTCGCGGCGAACGCGGCCTGGATGCAGCCGTGGTGAGAGCCGACGGTTCTTTCCACCGCATCCGCGACGTTCCGCCACAGATGCCAGGCGTCGGCGACCTGCATCGCCTGCGGGGCGCCGTTTCGGGCCCCTTCCGCGTAGGCGCCGGCCCGGTCCCGGCAGATCACCTCTACTTCCGGGTGGCGGCGAAGCCATGCGGCCAGTGGCTCGGCGTCCCGGCCGGGCAGGACGTCGACCGGGCGGCGGGCTTCCAGATCAACCAGGATCGTCGCGTAGGAGTCGCCCTTGCGCAGAGCGAAGTCGTCCACTCCCAGGAATCTGACGGCGCCAGCGGGTGGCTGCGGAACCGAGCGGAGCAGGTCCAGCAGGGCGTCCTTGGCGATGCGGATCCCGAGGGCCGTAGCCAGGCGGGCTCCGGGACGGCCCGCCAAGCACAGAGCGATCGAGGCGAGCATCGACCGCAGCACCTGCGTCTGCCGGGCATACAGCCTGGTCAACCCCTCGATCTGTTCGGCGAACGTCACCGCCGGGCACCGGCTGCTCTCGTGTGCGCGCAGGCTGATGGCGCGGACGCGGGCGCGCTGGAGGGCGAGTAGGTCGTAGAGCTCGTAGGCGGTGGTGGCTATCGGCCGGGTTCGGGCGGTGGCTTCGGCGAGGGTGCGGCGGCGGGTGCTGGTGCTGCGGTCGGCGTAGCGGACGGACAGGGCCAGTCCGCCCGCGGCTTGCTGCCCGTCTCGCAGGCGGGCGGAACGCCCTCAGGCCGCGTCGTGGCGAACGCCGACGCGGCCCGGCCGACCCCGGGGCTTCCGAAGGGCGAGGGCAATGCACGCTCCGGGGGTCAGGTCACGGCGCCCGCGTTCCGGCGGCAAGGGGGCTCACGGGGTCGGAGACCTGCTCCACTCCGCCGCCCGACGCAAGCCGGTGCCGGGCACCTGGTCATCTCCAGGATCCGGAATGCCCCGGTCGCGTCTGATCGGTGACGGCTGAGGGACGGCGAGAGCATCGGCCAGGCCCGGCACGCCCGGCTCGCCCCCAGAGGACGACCGGGCCGAAGCGGCGTTGTCGGCGAGAGTGCGCCGCTGCGGCGCGTTGTTCGCCACAGGCGCCCGCAGGCTGCCGTCACGCCGGGCTCCGCTGCTTCACGCCCCTGCTCAAGCCCTCCCCAGCGGTGAGGATCCGAGCGGACAGTGGCGACTTCCGAATCCGATCCGAGCGGAAAGGGGAAGCGTGTCGCCCTGCGGTGTCGTGAAGTGGTTCGACCCTGACCGAGGCATCGGTCTCATCAGCCAGAAGGGCGCCGGACCGGACGTCCAGGCGGAAGCCTCGGCCATCCATGGAACGGATGGCCGCCTCCGCCCGGGCGAGGAAGTCCTCTTCGACGTCACCCTCGACAGCGCGGGACTACGGGCCGACAACATCCACCGTCCGATCCGCACCGAGACCCAGACCCCCGACCCATCGCACACGGTGACCCTGCACAAGGGAGTCTTCCGCCCCTGGCCAGCGGTGTCACACGTCCCAGAGGTCCTCCAGCGCGAACGCGGTCCGGGCACCTGCCCGGGGCCGTGCCGTGATCTGCGGGCACAGGACATCCAGGAAACAGCGGGACGACCGTGACGCCGCCGTGGGGCGCCGTGAGGCAACTGCGCCTCGGCGGCCGCGACCAGGCCCTGACCATCCTCGTGGTCAGCCGCTGCCGGCGGCTCATCCGCATGCTCTTGCCCTCCGACGTGTTCCAGGATGCCCGGTGGCGCGCCCAGGCCGGCGATCGATCGGCGCCCTCGTGGATCCGCGCTGCCGAGCGAGAGCTCAGCTGGACGGCGTGCCCGGGAACCACACGCCGAGCCACTGCTCCGCACCGTAGTCCTCGAAGCGCTCCACCTCGGTGAACCCCAGCTTCGCCGCGACGCGCATCGAGGCCTCGTTGGCGGTCTGGGTGGAGAGCACCACCGGCTCGCCGGGATGCGCGTCGGCGAACCAGTCGAGCGCCGCCGCGCTCGCCTCGGCGGCGTACCCGCGTCCCCATGCCTGCGGCAGGAACATGTAGCCGAGCTCGGGCTCGCCGCCTTCCGGACGAATGTGCCCCCTGCGCTCCGGGTCGCGCCGATCGAGCGTGATCATGCCGATCGCTGTTCCGTCGTGCTCGACCACGAAGAAGCCGAAACGCTGCCCGGGCACCTCGGGCATCGTGCGCTCGACCTCGTCGCGCGCACGAGCGCCGCCGACGTAGGTACCCACCTCCGGCGAGGCGAACAGCTCGATGAGCGCCGCACGGTCCCGGGCGTCGGACTCGCGGAGCAGAAGCCGCTCGGTCCTGATCGGGGCAGGTGGCCAGGTGATGGTTCCAAGATCATTCATAGCGGTAAACCTATCGTCAGGCGCCTCAGCGGCGCTGCCGGGCGGCATACGCGCGTACGGAGGCCCCCCGTAGACCTGCCCCGCCCCGGCGCTTCTGGTCGCCTCTGCGCGCCCGTCGCGCGATGCACGTTGCCCCGGAATGGTCACCTGGGCCAGGTCGAGCCGGTTGGTCATGTCGAGTTCGAACCGACCGTAGGGGTTGACGCGGGTCCAGAACAGCGGGGACAGCGCCCGCCGGTCGGCGTCGGTGAGCCTGCCGGTCCACTTCGGTTCGGCCGGCACCTCCTGCAGCAGCAGGGTGTTGACGTGCACCAGGGTGGCCTGCAGCAGGTGCAGGGCGAGCGCGCGGCCCCTGAGCCGACCGCAGGTCCTCGCCACCCGGTAACCGGGGGTGGCTTTGTCGCCGAGAGCCGGCTCTGGCACAACTTCTGTGGATCCGTGGCAGCGGTTCCTGACAACCGGATAAAGGTTCGTCCGCAGAGGCCGGTGTCCCTACGCTTGGTCAGAGCGGGAGTGCGCGCATTTCCGCAGGTTGCGGTGCCGTGGCAGAGCGGTCCATTGCGATCGCCGTGGGCGAGGTCCCTCCCACGGCGACTGACGGAGACGGGGCGGACCTGCTCCCATCTGTCTCGCGGGTTCAAATCCCGTCGGCACCGCAGCCGACCCGGACGTAGCACAGCGCACGGACCTGCCGCCTCGCGCCAGGTCCGCAGACGTTGCGCCAGAACCCGAGAGTCAGCAACGTGTGTTGGTCAGAGCCGAGAGCAGTCGGTCAGCGGCTGGAACCGTGCTGTCGGGTTCTGAGAGCGCCGCAGTACTGGATGGTGGACGTCTGTGGTCGCCGGCTCGGTCACGCGGTGGGCCATGTGCCGAGAGCGCGGGCCAGTCGGTCGCTCTGGTCACGGGTGATTCCCTGGGCAAGGCGAGTGCCGGACCGCGGGCTGTGAGGATCGTCGCAGTACAGGATGCCCGGGAACGGGTCCTCGCCTCCCGAGAGCGGGGAGACGCCGGGAAGCGCCCACTCGACGGGCTCCCACAGGGGGTGGTTCTCCAGTAGCGCCCGAGCCGGCCCGGGAGCCTCGTCGTCGGCGACGCCCACCTCGACCAGCGCGTCCGCGACCAGCCCGGTCGCCTCGGAGGGCAGGTCGACGTCGCCGAGCGCGGGCAGCAGGAGCAGCAGGCGGACGCCCGGCGCGTGGACGCCGGTGGCGTCCCGGTCCGGTGTGGCGGCGATGTGCGCGAGCTCGCGCCAAGAAAGTCCCGGGCCCGCATAGTGCCCGTCGATGGTGGCCAGGTACCCGGGCCGGTCCCACTCGGGGTGGGAGATGAAGTACTCGGTTCCCGCGTCGTCAGCGAGGTTACGGCCGACGACGACCGCGGTGTGGCCGGCGCCGAACGGGATCCGGAAGACCGGCCACCGCTGCTCATCGCTCAGGGCCTCGTAGGCCGCGTCCGTGTCGGCCTCGTCAGCGCCGAACCACCCCGGCTCCGGCTCGTTGTCCCCGGTCTGGCACAGCCACAGCAGGTAGGCGGGCCAGAACCCGGGCAGCGACAGCAAGCCCTCCCCCGCGGTCAGCGGGTCGCTCTCGTATCCATCGATCCACACAAGCCCAGACTGCCGGCCGCCACCGACAGCCTTCCCTCCGGGGAGGCGTTTCCGCTTCTCGCCAACATTGCGCAACGCCCCATGACCAGCTGTTCCTGAAAGCCACCGACAATCGCTCTTGCCGGCGACCTACGTAGCCACCGGGGGCACCTCGAGAACGAAGAACAGGTAGCACATCGTCGTCGAGAAGCGTTGGAAGTCGCTGGGGTAGAGCTCGCGGGCGGCCGGATCGGGCTGGGGCTCGCTGATGACGGTCAGACGGAAACCGGTGGCAGAGAAGGCGTCAGTCATCGCGTGCAGCGGCCTGCGCCAGAAACTCATCCGGGCGTTCTGCCCCACCAGGTCGGTCCATTCCTGGGTGTAGCTGGTGGTCGCGTGATAGTCGGGCCGGGGGTCCTGGATGGCGTAGTCCACGAAAGGATGCTGCACCGACGCGATCAGTCGACCGCCGGGCCTGAGCACTCGCCGCATCTCGGCCAGCGTCGGCCCCCAGTCCTCCAGGTAGTGCAGCACCGGCGAGGCGAGGACGTCATCGAACGCACCGTCGGCGAACGGCAGCGGGTCACCCAGGTCGGCCACATGCAGGGCCGCGTCGCCGCCCAGCCGCCGCCGTGCCAGCTCCACCATTTCGGCGCTGGAGTCAAGGCCGGTGACGAGGGCACCCCGATCGCGTAGGGCACCGAACAGGGGGCCGGAGCCGCAGCCGGCGTCAAGGATCCGGCGGCCGACCACGTCCCCGGCGAGGGACAGCATCGCCGGCCGCTCGTAGTAGGCGTTCAGGAGACTGGTCTCGCTCAGGGCCGAGTACGCCTCGGCGAAACTGTCGTAGTCGTTCACCCGGGCCGCGAGTGCGGGCTGGGCATGGTCTTCGGGGGTAGGCACGCTGCGGGCCCTGACCCCGGGTTTTGGACACCGGAGAGACTTGGATCTTGATGGTCCAGGAGAACGGAGTCCCCGTGGGGATGAAGCACTACCCCGCCGAGTTCAAGGCGGACGCGGTCGCGCTGTACCGGTCGAGGCCCGGGGCGACGATCAAGTCCGTCGCAGCCGATCTCGGGGTGAACACCGAGACGCTGCGGAACTGGATTCGGGCTGCCGACGGGCGCCGCCCGGGCGCCCACTCCTCAGCGCCGGCCGCTGCCCGGGATGGCGGTGACGACGTTCAGGCGGAGCTCGCCGCAGCCCGAAAGAGGATCCGCGAGCTCGAGGAAGAGAGCGACATCCTCCGCAAGGCAGCCCGGTATTTCGCGACGGAGACGCGCTGGTGAACCGCTGCCAGTTCGTTGAAGATCACCAGCGCCGTCACGGCGTGAAGCGGCTCTGCGACATCCTCGGCCTCTCCCGCTCGAGTTTCTACTACTGGCGCCGCACCGCGGCCGCGCGGATCGCTCGGCAGACCGCCGAGGCCGGGCTCGCAGCCCGGATACGCAAGGCCCACCAAGACTCCGACGGCACCTACGGAGCCCCCGAATCACCGCCGACTCCGTGACAAAGGCGGCCCGACGGTCAACCACAAGCGCGTCGCCAGGATCATGCGGTCCATCGGACTCGAGGGAGTCCGCCTGCGCCGCCGGCACCGGACCACCGCCGCGGACCAGGCCGTGGCGAAGGCGCCGGATCTGATCGGCCGTGACTTCACCGCATCCAAGGTGAACACGAGATACGTCGGCGACATCACCTACCTGCCGGTCAGCGGCGCGAAGCCGCTCTATCTCGCGACCGTCATCGACCTCGCCTCCCGCCGCCTGGCCGGATGGGCGATCGCAGATCACATGCGAACCGAGCTCGTCACCGATGCCCTGGCGGCCGCCGAACGGACCCGCGGGAGCCTGGCCGGAGCGGTGATGCACACCGACCACGGATCGCAATACACGAGCAGGGCCTTCGCTGAAATCTGCAGGTCAGCAGGGGTCAGGCAGAGCATGGGCGCGGTCGGCTCCAGCGCGGACAATGCCGCCGCGGAAAGCTTCAACGCCGCCTTCAAGAGGGAGACGCTCAAAGGCCGGAAGGCCTGGTCGAGCGAGCGCGAGGCCAGGCTCGACGCGTTCCGCTGGCTGACCCGATACAACACCCGACGCAGGCACTCCCGCCTCGGCCGGCGGTCCCCGATCGCCTACGAAAACGACCTCCGACCAACAGCAACTACCCTGGCCCAAGCCGCATAGACGTGTTCAACATCCGGGGTCAAGGCCCCTTCGTGTCCGTGAACACGGCTCCTGGCCTTCGGTTCCGGCATGGCCCATCAGCGATCTTGACGGCGTGTCCGCGCTGTCTGACGGTCATCGGGCCTTGATGCCCGCGTGCCCGACCGCCCCGCCTTCCACCCCCTGCCGATCGTCCGGCGGACCGCCCCGGCACGTTGTTGCGCTTCAGATCCTCCCCACAGTGTGTGATCACCCCCTCACGAAACGGTCCACCACGCTGCGGACCGTGACCGGCCGACCCGCGGCAACTTGCCGCCGCCGAGGATCAGGAGCGCGGCCTGAACGTCCACCTCGCGCTACCGATCACCGAAGGCCCGTTGTGGCTGCCGACGAGCTGGGCGGTGGCGGAGTTACGCATGGGCGTCTCTCCGATCTTGGCGCAGGAAGACAGCCGACGGGGCCGTAACGCCGGCACGCCCCTACGTCGGCCCGTGCTGATCCAATCGAACCGCACGTGTCCATTACCGCTCGGCGGCCCCCAGGTCGAACGAGAAGGTCCCCCTCCCCCGGCTGGCCGGGAAAGGGGGACCTCGCGGTTGGCAGATCTACTCGGGCCTGCAAAGCGGTCCGAAACGGCTAGTGCTCGACACCGACCGGGATCAGCACCGCGACCAGTTTTGTATTTCCACTGGTTACTTGGGGACTACCCAGGAGTTCTGCCACCTCTGTCAAGATGGACAGCGCTTCAGCTGTAGCGCCCGCACGAAGGGATTCATGCTGGGCAGCATCCTCCCAGAGGATGACGACTCGGGTGGATGCCAGGCTGAGAAGGCCACCGAACAGGGAATCGGAGAGCGCTTCCCAACTGCGTGCAGTCTGCACAGGCGGATCCATGGGCAGATCCCGGCGAAAGGCCTCGAAGATCGCCTCGCGGTCGCCCGATCCATTGGTCCTCAACCGTAGAAGACACAGTCTTTCGAGCGGGGCGTCAGTCAGGAGGCGACTGACCTCTTCCTCGCCGACGAAGGTCACACCCGATTCGTATTCCATGTCTCACCGAACCCGTACGAAGGCGGGCTTGCCGCTGTCACCATAATGAGTCCACGTGTAGTACGTCTCACCAGTGAACTGGTTACGGACCACTCGCAGTGGGCCCGGCCCCGAGGTTCCGGCAGGCGGTGCAACACGATACTCCAGGTAGGGAGAGTGTTCACCCACACCACCGGGGAGGTCGACGTCACGGTTGTTGAATTTCGTCCCCCACTTGATGCTTGTCGGTCCGGTGGGCACCGTATTGGCAGTAATGTGCGCCAGCGTGTCGTTGAGTGCGGCTTCTTCTGCTGCGGGCAGCCTGCTGGTTATCCAGGGAACCTGCGGACAGGGAACAGGGCCACCCGTGTTGTGTACCAGGACAGGAGTCCGGCCCGCGAGCACGTAATAGGTGTGCAGATCGTCAACGGTCAGGTTGTAGGCGGGCTGCAGGGTCCTCCAGTGACGCACCGACCCGATCTTCGCGGTCGCGCCCTGAGCGGTGAGCAGGGTGTCGCCGGCCTTGAGATCGGCTGCATCGGTCCAGGTCCGCGTGTTCTGGGACCAGAACGGGTGGTGGGCCGTCGCGGTGACGGATGCCGCCTTCTTCCCCGCCAGGGTGATGTCGGTGAAGTCGCGGTCGTCCGGCGTGTAGATGGTGGCTTCGACACGACGAGGTCCGGACGTTCCTGTTTCCGGGTCTGCGGCTTGGACGAAGTCGCCGACACGGATCTTTTCAATGGGCCGTGCGGATCCGTCACCCATCAGGACAGGAGTACCGGCAGGGAAGCTGTTCCGGCCGACCGGGCACACGGGCGGCGCCTTGCGGAAGACCTCGGAGAGGTCGTCGAAGAGCTTCTTGGCGTCCGGGCCGTACTTCTCGCCGTAGCGGGCCCACTTCAGCGGGGTGGTTCCCCAGCCGGCGAAGGGGACCATCGAGGCGCAGGCGAGGCCGGCGTCGAGCCAGGCACCTTCGCGGCCGATGGGGTGGAAGTACTGCACGGTGCCTTCCACCGCATAGATGGCACAGTTCGCACCGTCGGCGATCTCACCGACGCCCGGAATCATTCCGAGGATGTCGAGCGTGCCGTGGAGCAGGTCGAGCCGCACGCCGAGCGGCATGTCCGGTGGGAGCATGCCGGTCGTGAGGAAGGTGATTACGCCGGTACCGATCTTGATGAGGTTGCGCTTCTTGGCCGCAGCCTCTTCGGCCTGCCGCTTCTGGACCTCCCTGTTGTATTCGTCGATCATGAAGCGCTGGACGGTCTGCGCATGCTTGATCTGCGCGGCCTCATTGCTCATGCCCGCGTTGATCGCGGAGGTCTTGGCGGCTTCGGCGGCTTTGAAGGCGCTCGCGGCGTAGTCCGCGGCTGCCAGGGAGCTCGCGTAGGCCGAGGCGGCCGATTGCTCGGCGCTCGCCGCGCTGCGTGCGGCTTGGACTTCTGCGTTGCGTGCGGTGGCCGCGGAGGCTGCGGCTTCGTTGGAGGATTTGCGGGCGTTGTCGGCGGACTGCTTGGCCTGGGTGGCGTAGCCGCTGGCCTCGTTGGCGTATTTGGTGGCCTGTTCGGCGTGTTCCCTGGCTGCGTTGGCGTCCTTCTGCGCGTCCGATGCGGCTTGGGCGGCCTTGAACGCGTCTTCGTAGGCGCGGGAGGAGGCTTCGTGGGCCGCGGCTGTGATCGCCTTGATCTGGGCGATGTGGGCCGTGTTGAGCTGGTCACGTCGCTTGGCGCGGTGCTGGCCGGATTCGACGAAGGTGCGGAGCTGGGTGTCGGGGCTGGCCAGCGCCGTTTCGGCGGCGGCCTTGACCTCGGGGGTCCCACCCTCGGCCAGGCGCGCGGCGGCGACGCGATCGTCCTCCAGGCGTGCCCGGTGCTGGCCGGCCTCAAGGAAGTCGTTCAGGGCCTTGGGATTGGCATTGTCCAGTGCCGCCGAGGCTGCCTCCTTCACCACCGTGCCACCGGCTTCTTCGATGCGGGCGACCTCGACTCGGCGGTCGGGGGCTGCGGCCTGGTACTGACCGGTGGCCAGGAAGGCGCGCACCTGCGCGGCATCGCCCGTGAGGGCGGTGGCGGCGGCGGCGCGAAGGTCCTTGTAGCCGCCTGTCAGCGCGATCTGGTTGACCTGCTGGCGTTCGTCCTGCTCGGTCGCCTTCTTCCAGCCGTCGGTGGCGTAGGCGATGACGGCTGCGTCGTCGCCAGCGAGGGCGGCTTCTGCGGCCGATCGGGACCAAGGGCCGTGGACCTGAAGGGCGGTGAGGGCCATCTTGCGGCCGGTGGCGGCGATCTGCGTGCGGTTGGCTCCGGGCTGTTCGGCCTGGATGGCCAGCTGGGCGAAGTCGCCCTCGAGCTTGTTCCGCTCCTGCAGCAGCCGGTTCATTTCCGCCTTGGCCAGGTCGTAGAGCTCCTTGGCATCGGCGGCCTCGTTCACCTGGGTGGCGGTGCGGGCCTTGACTTCCTCGGCCTCGCGGGCGCGGGCCTTGTCCTGGACGGACTCGATCTGCTTGACGGCCTCACCGGACCTCTGGGCGGCGGCGAGGGCTTCGGCGGCGTTCGCCTTGGCCTTGTCGGCAGCGGCCTGGGCGTCGCCGGCGTGTTCTGCGGCCTTGCGGGCGGCAGTGGCAGCGTTCCGGGCGTGGGCCGCGGCCGAACGGGCGGCCGTGGCCGACTCCTGGGCGGCGGTCGCTGCGGCGTTGGCGTGCGCACGGGCCTGCTCGGAGGCGCGCTTGGCCTCGGCGGCGTGGCGACGGGCGGAGTTGGCGGCGGCCTTGGCTTCGCCGTAGTGCACGCCGGATTCTCGGGCCCACTTGTCGGCGTCGTCCGCCTGGCCGGCGGAGGCGGTCATGTCGTTGATCGCCGAAAGCGCCGCTTCCAGCGCTGCGTTGGACTGCCTCAGCGTCTCGCGCATGGCGTCGGCGGAGTCCGCGATCTTCATCGCGTCGGCGGCGGCACGGTCAGCCGCGGCGGCTATGTCCTCGTGGACCTTGCCCGAGTTCGCGGCTGCCCAGGCACCGTCGGCGGCCTGGGAGGCGTACAGGGCTGCGGTGGAGGCGTTGTGGGCCGCCGTAGCCGCCGCTTGGGCGGCTGCATTTGCGGCGCGGGCGGCCGCGACCGCCGTACGGGCTGCCGAAGCGGCGCGGCGGGCGGACTCGGCCGCTCGGCGTGCGGCGTCCGCTGCGCGCCGAGCGTCGCCCTTGGCGGCCTTGGTCTCCGCGGCCGCCTTGGCGGTCTCCTGCTTGGCGAGGGCTGCGGATGTCTTGGCCTTCTGTGCCTGTTCCTCCGCGCTCTTACGGGCCTTCTCGGCTGCGGCCTGGGCGTTCTTGGTCTGCTGAGCCAGGTCGGTGATGGTGGCGTGTTCCTGGTCCTGGGCGCGGGTGATGTGCTGCCCATAGGTCAGGAAGTCGCGGACATCGTCGATCGAGCCGCTCAGAGCGTCGCCGGCGGCACGTTTGGTGGCCGGCCCTCCGTCGGCCTCGATCTGCGCGACACGAAGGCGGGCATCGTCGTCACGTTGCTTGTACTGGCCCTCCGTCAGGAATGCCTTGATGTCCTCAAGGCTGCCCGCCATGGCCTTGTCGCCGGCTTCGCGGGTGCTGAGGCCTCCGCCTTCGGTGATGCGGGCGGCCTCGAGGCGCTGGTCGTCGGCGAGCGGTGCCTTCCAGCCGTCCTTCATGAAGGCGGCCAGCTGCTCGGGCGTCCCGTCGAGCGCCTTGCGGGCCGCCTCGCTCACGCCCGGACCGGCTTCGGTGACCAGCTTGAGCGCGGCTTCACGGAGGTCGAGGTCGTCGGCGATCTTCTGGCCCTGGGCCAGGTACGCGCGGAGCTGCTCATCGGTGCCGACGAGGGCAGATCCGGCGGCCGCCTTGACGGCCGGGCCTCCTGCCTTCCAACTGTTGACCACTCGTTGACGGTCGGACAGCGGAGGTGTGGCTGGTTCGTCCGCGGCGGCGGGCGCCGCAGAGACCAGTCCGGCGAGCATGGTGAGTGGGAGCAGAACGCGGCCGGCCCGTCTGGCCATGGCGTATCCGTTTCCCCATCCCGTGGTACGCCGGCTTCTGTTGCGAAGCACGGAGTGTTGTTCCCCTCAAAGATGGTACTGAGGCAGTCCGCGGCATACCGGAGCTGCACCCTGGTCAGCGACGGGGTGCGTGCGGGCTCCATTGCCCGCAGGCGTGCGGCGTTGAGGCTGCTGCCCTCCTTGAATCGGCTTCCCCAGGCCGGAGGGCAGCAGTCCCCGTCCCCCCGCCCCCCGGCGCGCCGGGGAACAGAACTGCTGGTTCAGCAAACGGAGACTGCGCGCTCGGGTCGAGGGTTGTAGCCAGAACGAGAGCGTTACCATTCCGTAATCCGATGGTTTTGGCGCGTCCCTGAGCCGACCATCGGCGACAATCCTTGTGGTCAACACGCCCTCCCACGTTGGGTTATCCTGCTCGCCGGCCTCCCCAGGCGTTCATGTTCGGCCACGTGGAAGTGGACCGGCCGACTCGATCCCACCCTGCATGACACAGCAGTTGTGGGAGTTCACGAAAGCGAAGAAACCAAACCCGTGCGCATACGCAGATCGCTGCCAGCGGCCACCGTCCTTTCCGCCGCTGTTGTCCTGGGGACACCGCTGCCGGCCATGTCCGTCGCCGACGGCGGACCTGAGAACGCCACCGCCCCGTACGCGGCCGAGGACGGCGCCTACCCGAACCGCGCAGCCGCCTTGGCCGCCACCGGTGCCGACCTGATCGCCGGCGACGGGAACATCATCCAGACCCCCTGCAGCGGGGACCATCAGATCCAGGTGTGGGCCCTGAACCTGCCCGCCGCCAACGACTCCAAGATCTGCTTCAAGGCCGCCGACACCGGCTACCTGAAGGTGAGCATCCCGCGGGCCTACCGGATCCGCACGTTCGGCCGCGACATCAAGGCTTCGGTGTCCATCGCGAACACCACCGAGCAGCTCAACGTTCCCAAGGACACGTCCAAGGGCTTCGGTGAAGCCGACCCCAGCGACCCCAAGCAGGCCGTGGTGCTTGACCTGCGGGTCACCGGCACCGGCTCCACCACGCCTCCTGGCGTCTCCGCGGACGTCAAGGGCCTCGGCTTCAATGGAAAGCTCCTCATCGGCGAGACCAGGCGCTGTTCTGCCGCGCTGGTCGACGCGCAGTGGGTCATCTCCGCCAAGAGCTGCTTCGCAGACAATCCGGCCGAGAACAACACCGTCGCGGCGGGGGCTCCCAAGGAGAAGACAACCGTCGTCCTGGGCAAGCCGCACATCAACCTGCTCGGTGGCCACACCAGCGAGATCGTGCAGCTTGTTCCGCATCCGGACCGGGACCTGGTCATGGCCCGGCTGGACAAGCCGGCCGCCGACATCGCGCCCGTCCCCCTCGCTGCCGCCGCCCCGGCCACGGGACAGCAGCTGACCGTCGCGGGCTTCGGACGGACCACGAGCGAATGGGTGCCCGGCACGCGCCACGAGGCCGCCTTCACCACCGGCGCGGTAGCCGCGTCCGGCTTCGACCTCACGGCGAAGACACCCGCCGACGCGACCGTCTGCGCCGGCGACGCCGGCGGCCCCGCGCTGCGCCAGGACGACGTCAACAAGTACACCCTCTTCGGTATCACCAGCCGGTCCTGGCAGGGCGACTGCCTGGGAGCCAACGAGACCCGGAGCGGTGCGTTCGCCACCCGCGTCGACGATGTCGTCCCGTGGGTCCTGCAGACCCGTGCCCTCGCCCCCGGCTGGAAGACCGAGACCCTCGTTCAGACCAGCTCCAGCCTCTACCAGGGCATCCGTCTGGCCGATGGCTCCTGGACCGGCTTCACCGATGTACAGGCCAAGGCCGGCGACATCAAGGGTGTGCGGTCCGCCGCAGCTGCCGGCATCAACGCCGACACCCATGTCGTGGCCCTCGGCGGTGACGGCATCATCCACCACACCCACCGCAAGGCGGACGGCAGCTGGTCGAGCTTCGGCGATGTCGGCTCCGTCGCCGGTGTCCTCGGCAACGTCACCCAGGTGTCGGCCGTCTCCATCGGTAACGACCTCCACGTCGTGGCCGTCGCCGACGGGAAGATCTTCCACACCCTCCGCAACTCGACCGGCCACTGGTCCCGCTTCGGTGACCTCTCCGGAGCCGCCGGACCGATCGGCACCGTGACCGCCGCCGCCACCGCCAGCGTCGGCGGCGAGCTCCAGGTCATCGCGGTCAACAACGGCAAGGCATTCCACACCGTTCGCAACACCGCCGGACAGTGGAGTGCGTGGGGCAATGTCGCCCAGGCAGCCGGCACGACCGGCCCCATCACTGCCGTGAGCATGGCCGGCACCGGCGGCGACGCACAGATCGTCATCGCCACCGACAACGGCACTCGCCAGTACCACGCCATCCGTAAGGCCGACCGCACCTGGGACTCGTTCGGTGACCTGAAGGGCTACCTCGGTTCTGTCACCGTCAAGTCCCTGGGTGCCGCCAGCGTGGACGGCGCCCTCCAGCTCACCGCCACCACCGCCGACAACAAGCTCCTCCACGTCATCCGCCGTGCCGACCGCACGTGGTCCCCGACCACCCCGGTCGACCTTCAGGGCGTCACCGGAAGCCTCGGCAGCACTGCGCTCACCGGCACCCTCTGACCCACAACCGCTCCATCAGAACCGAGAGGCGCGAGGATTGGAGCCCGAATGAGGTTGTGCGTCTCCTGGCTCTCGGATTCTGTGGCTCTGATCCAGCCAACGGCGGGGCCCGAGCGCTTTCCACGATGACTCCTCGAAGGTGACCCGGTGGACGCCCAGAATGACCCCCTCGTGCACCGGCGCCCCCGCGACGTGGGCGACGTCAACGTCCCCGTCGGCTCGGCGCGCTTGCAAGCGGGCGCACGGGAACGGCGCCCTCGGGTGTAGCGCTTCGGTCAGGATGTCGGGGTGAGGGCTTTGCGGCCCGAACGGAGTTCGGTCAGAAGGCGGCCGATGTCATTTGGTCCCCGTCGGCCGGCATCAAACACCGGCGGCACGCGCGACCGGATGGTCAGCAGGCCGCGGTCCGTTGCACGGGCTCCTTCTGATCGCGTTCGATCTCGGCGCGTTCCTGCGCGATCTCCCAGGTGAGGAAGAAGTTGAGGATGGTGCGGATGGCGGCGATGGCCGCCAGCTGGCCGATCTCGGTGAAGCTGGGAGCGACCGCCGTGCGCAGGACGTCACCCGCCAGTTGAAATTCCAGTCCCAGGACAAGAAAGCGGCCAAGGCTGAGACGGATCTTGTTGAACTCTCCGATGAGGGAACGTCGGCGGAGGCCGGTCGTGGCGAACCGGGTGAAGGCTCAGACGGCGCCCGCGAAGATGATCAGTGCGCCGGCCGCCTCGATGGACGACGCCTGCCAGACGGCCCTCAAGCGGCTGCGGGGCTTGGGCGACGGCGAGTTCGCCTGGGTCCGGCTCGCAGACCCCTCGCAGAGCGACCTGGCCCAGTTGACCCAGGAGCTGGGCCTGCACCCACTGTCCGTCGAGGACGCGCTCCACGGACAGCAGCGCCCGAAGGCCGAGCGGTTCGGCGACATGCTGGCCGTAGCGCTGAAGACCCTCCGGTACGCCGAAGAAGAGACGGCGGTGGAAACCGGCGACATCATGATCTTCGCAGGAGCTCGCAGCGGTCTTACCGTGCGCCACGGACCGATCGACCCCTGCCTTGAGGCTGCCCGCAGGCTCGACGCGGATCCGGACATGCTGCGCCTTGGCCCCTGGGCGGTCCTGCACGCCGTGCTGGACGTCGCCGTCGACGCGTACAGCGACGCCGCCCGCAAGGTGCGCGCCACGCTCAACGGGCTCGAAGATGAGGTGTTCTCGACGTCCCGCGTCGACCACACCCAGAGCATTTAGACCGTGTCCTACATGGTGAGGTTGAGGAAGCGTTTGAAGCAGCAGATGGCTGCGGCCAGGCCGAGAAAGGCCAGGTAGTTGCCGGGGTTCCGCTCATAGCGGTGGTTGAGCCGGCGGTAGCCGGTCAGCCAGGACATCGTCCGCTCGATCACCCACCGGCGGCGACCCAATCGTTCGCTGGACTCGATGCCCTTGCGGGCGATGCGGACCCCGATCCGCTTGCCCCAGAGCCATCGCCGCAGGTGGGGGATGTCGTAGGCTTAGTCCGCGTGGAGTCGTGTCGGTTTGGAATCGGCTGCGTGGGATTCGTGTCCCATGTGGAAATGGGACAGCATCGGCTTCAGCCCGAGGCTGTCGTGAGTGTTCGCCGCGGAGAGTCCGACGCGTAGGGGCAGTCCGTCCGCGTCCGACAGGACGTGCATCTTGGAACCTGACTTGCCCCGGTCCACGGGGCTCGGACCTGTGGGTTCGCCCCCTTTTTAGCGCGGACGTGCGCGGAGTCGAGTACCGAACGGGAGAGGTCGACCAGGCCCTGTTCGTCCAGGAGCTGGAGGACCTTCTGGTGAAGCCGGCCCCAGACCCCGGCCCGCGACCAGATGACAAACCGGCGGTGCACAGTCGACTTCGACGCCCCGAAGCACGGAGGCAGGGCCCGCCAGGCGCACCCGCTGACCAGCACGTAGATGATGGCGGCGAAGACCGCCTCATCATCGATGTTCGCGATCCCGCCACCTTGCGGCCGGACCCGTGCCGGCGGCAACAACGGCCGCACTATCTCCCACAGTCCATCCGGAACGATCCATCCCCACCGCCCACTCCCCATGCCCACCACAACGGCCAACGAGCCATGTAGGACACGGTCTAAGCACTCTCGGCATCGGGCCTACCCCGGGGGCGCCACATCGGCGCGGCTGCCGCCGACCCCAGCCCCGGGTCCACACCAGCCGAAACGAAGCCGGAGGGTATCGGGCTGACGTCTGAAACCGACACCGCCGCGCGCGGTGTGAAGGCGGCTCCCCACCAAGCACGGCACGGGCCGATCCTGGAAGACGCCAGCCCGGGCGCCCCGCCCGCAACGGATCGAGGTACCCCAGGCAGGGGCGTGCACCCGCCGGTCCAACGAGCTCTCGCAGAACCTGTTCCCAGAAGTGTGGACCGCCACAGGGTTAGGGCGTTGTCCTGCCCGCCGGACTAACTCGGCGCCGGTGTCTGGCCGGACACCTCGACGCCTGCCTGGCGGAAGTCGTCCAGAGTGGAGGCAATGGTGTCGGGGGCGACACCGACCGAGTAGTCCAGGCGTACTCGGGTTCCGAATCCAGCCGAGGCAGCGTCCAGGGCGGTGGCACGCACGCAGTGGTCGGTCGCGATGCCCACCACGTCGACATCCCGCACCCCGCGTGCACGCAGCCAGTCCGCGAGGGAGGTGCCTTCGCTGTCCGCGCCTTCGAAGCCGCTCTTGGACGCGCTGTGGGCGCCCTTGAAGAAGACGGCGTGGACCTTGCCGCCGGCGACGGTGGGGGCGAAGTTCGGGTGGAATTCGCCGCCTTCGTCTCCGGCGACGCAGTGGACGGGGAAGCTGTCCTTGAAGTCCGGGTTCGAGGAGAAGTGGCTTCCCGGGTCGATGTGGTGGTCGCGGGTGGCCACGACGTACTGGTAGTCACCGTCCGCGCTCTGCTCCACCAGCTCGGCGATCGCGGCGGCGATCTGCGCGCCTCCCGCGACAGGAACGCTGCCTCCTTCGCAGAAGTCCTTCTGCACATCCACAACGATCAAGCCTCGGCTCATCACGAACACCCCTCAGGACGACGGAACGACCCCCGTCTTCTACCGGCACCCTCACCTTCGCCGAAGGCATGGCGGACTGCGCTCACCCACACAGCCGCAGACATTCACCGCAGGAACGATTCTCACTGTCGAAGGCGGCGAAAGGCCGAGTGAGCGGGTGGGGCAGGGTCTACGTGGGGCGCCAGTGGTTCCCGCGGCTGACGGGCGTGGGCAGTCGGAGCGGCACCGTGGCTGCACGCAGCACAACGACGGCGAAGACGATGAACGCCGCCACGCCGAGCGCCAGGAGCACGGTCGCCGACCGGGCCGCGACCTTGCGGTTGGCGGGCGACAGACGCTTGCGGGGATGGGCCGGCCGGCCCTCCCGAAGGCGCGGGCCGCCGGCGTTGGGTCAGGCTGCTGCCTCGGCCGGCCTGGGGAGCCGGAACATCAGCGCCCACATCACCGCGAGAGCAGCAATGACGTACCAGACGCTGCCCGCGAAGGCGTGGGTCACGGTGATGCCGTGACTGCCCGCCGAGGCGTGGTTGAAGAACACCAGCGACGCCGTCGCGATACCGAGCGCGGTGCCGAGCTGCATAGCGGTGTTGAACGGTCCCGCCGCAGACCCTGCGTCATGGTGGCCGACCTGGCTGAGGGTGAGCCCGGCAAGCCCGGCACCGACCATCCCGAAACCGGCGCCGACGAGGATCACCGGGGCGACCGCGGCCACGAACGGCATCCCGGTCTGCTGGGCGGAGACCAACAGCTGATAGCCGACCAGAGTGAGAGCGATGAGTGCCACCCCGGCCTGCGGCACGCGCCGCAGGTGGGCTCCCGCCCACGTGGAGGCGAGCCTCGCGCCAGCCATGCCGCCGATGGAAATCGCCACCGAAGCGGGGGCGAACTGACCGGGTCCATCCGGAGGCAGGCATGCCCCTCCAGTGAGCCGAAGCGCGACGGTCGACACAGAAGCGGGCTTGCCGTCGCCCGGTAAGCGGCTGGTGTGGGCAGGGTCGCCTTTGCGGGGGCGGTGCCCGGGTCGGCTCCCGACCCGGGCACCCGGTTCCGTCTCTACTCCATGAACTGGAAGGTCCACGCCTGGCGTCGGTTGCTGACGTCGAGTGGCCTCAGGGCGATGCGGGGCGGGAAGATCCGCAGCAGGCTGAGGTCCAGGGCCAGCTCCTCGCCGTCGACGGGGCCTCCGGGGACGACGACGTGGAAGGTGTGCGGCTGGTCGCTCTGGTAGAGCGCCCACTCGCGGGGCTCGGGGTATCCGACGACCGGCTTGTTCATCTCCGGGTCGCCGTCGTAGGAGACATAGGTCTCGCTGCGGAGATTGCGGATCGTGTAGTTGCCGTTGCTGAGTTTCTCCAGCTGCCATTCCTGCTCGCCGGGGTTGCCGGTGGGCGGCAGCAGGACAACGGGTGTCTTGGGTTCCGGTGCCCCGTCCAGCAGCGTGAGCAGCTGCTCGGGAGGGCGGGTGATCGTGTAGGTGCCGTTCGGTACGGGTGCCATGGTCGGCTCCACTTCTGACGTGCGGCGCCCGCACGGGTCGCCGCTGATCTTCTGGGCCAGTCGGATCCCTTCCCCGCCGACGTGCGACAGAGGGACGGAACGGCTCTGCGTCACCCTTCAGGAGTACGGCGGATGCGTCCCGGTGTTCGCCCGGCCCGGTGCAGATGCCCTCCGGTGCCTTCCGTGGTGTGTCCGGTGGCAGTTGCTCCCACGAGAGAAACAGGGCCGGACCGCATACCCGGGCAAAGCGGGGCACAGCCCAGAAGCGACGGTTGTGTGTCAGGCGTCCGAGCAGGGGCATCAGAGGCTTCATGACTCTGACACTGCTGTTTCTGCTGCCTGTAGGGCTCGCCTTGGTCCTCCTGACCACCGACAGCCGGCACGGCCACGGCCGACACCGCGACTCTCACTGACACCCGTCAGCCACCACACCCGGCCACCCGTACATCTCATGGACGGCTACGCCCCACACGCCTGCACAGCGGGCGCAGTTACGCCCGTGCTGAACCCCCCTTACGAGCGCTTGTTGCGGGCCGGTCACAACGGCCGGCCCCTAGTACTGCAACGGTCTTTTCTGTGATGGTTTGTTGGCTTCTGGTGGTGTGTGGCCGCGTTGTTTGTAGTGGCTGGTGCGGGCTTGGTGTTGGCGTCTGCGTCGCCAGTGTGACCAGTGCAGGACGTGGTCGGTGCTTGGGCGAGGCCGGGTGAGGCGGCTGATCAGGCGTCGGATTTCGGGGAGGGTGAGGGGTATGAGCTGGGAGGATCCGTTTCTGCTTTCCCGGTGTCGAGTTCGCGGGCCCGCAGGACGGTGAGGCAGGCGTGGGTGGCCATGGCCAGGGTCATGTGGCGGTGCCAGCCGTCGTAGCGGCGGACCTGGTAGTCGTCCAGGCCGCACTCCTGCTTCGCGGTCTGGAAGCATTCCTCGACCGCCCACCGGCTTCCCGCGATGCGGATCAGCTCGTCGAGTGTGCTTTCGGCCGGGCAGTAGGCGATGTAGTAGGAGATCTCCTCGGGCCGGCGGACACTTCGGCGGGCGATCACCCAGTGCCGGCGGTCCTCGCGGTGCCAGGGCCGGACCTCGACCCTGGCCCAGTCGTAGACCCTCGGGCCGTGGGCGCCGCTGCCGCAGGAACGGCGCTTCCACTTCTGCCGGGGCAGGGCGGGGAACAGGTCGTGGACGGGGTGGTCCAGGGCCCATCGGGTGACGACGGTGTCGTGCCGGGTGGTGGCCATGACGTGGAAGACATCCGCCCGCTCGAGCTCGGTGCGCCAGCCTTTGGAGAAGCCGTAGGCGGCGTCGGCGGTCACCCACCGGAACGGGATCCGGTCCGTGATCGCCCGGCGGACCATGGCCTTGGCCATCACCACTTTCGTCTCGAAGGCGACCGTGTCGTCGATGCCGGCGGCCCGGCACCGGTCGCGGTCATCCGTCCATGACGTGGGCAGATAGAGGCGGCGGTCGATCAGGGTGCGGCCACGGCCTCCGGCATAGGCGAGGAACACCCCGATCTGGGAGTTCTCCGTCCGGCCGGCGGTTCCGGAGTACTGGCGCTGGACACCGGCCGAGCGGACACCCTTCTTCAGGAACCCGGTGTCGTCCACGATCAGCACCGCATCCGGATCGCCGAGATGCTCGATGACGTAGTCCCGCACGTCGTCCAGGACCTCGTCCGCGTTCCAGTCGATCCGGTTCAGCAGCCGGTGGATCCGGTCCGGGCCGCCATGCCCGGCCTCTTCGGCAAGCGTCCAGCCGTTCTTCCGCTCCAGCGGAGCTATCAGCCCTCGCATATAGGCAAGAGCCGACTCCCGCGGCTCCGACCGCGAGAAACGGTGCACGAACCGCTCATGCAGAGCCTTCAATTCGCCAGCCCACAACCGGGCATCCCCAAGTTCCCCACCCATGACCTGACAAACGACCGACCTGCCCAACCGTCACGGCAAAGACCGTTGCAGCACTAGAGGCCGTAGGAATCTCCATCCCACGCCAGATCGACGCCAGAACCCACGCAGACAGATTCAAGGGCAACTGCTCGATCTACCCGCTCCCGTGGACGTGCAGCGAAGCCCGCCGGTGATACACCGCCTCATCCGGGAAGCCGCCCACCGCAGAACGCACCACGTCCCGCCGCTCCGCATGCTCCTCCGGCCACGGCACGACTGCCACCGCGCTCCGTATCCGCGCGATCGGCGACCTTGACCTCCCCGCGGGCGCGGGGTCGACGCGAAGAAGAGCAGGGAGACGGTCGCTTGGTCGCCCTCGACGAGAGCGGCCGGGTCCTGGGGTGAGCCGCCGTCGCGCCGGTGCCGTCCAGGAAATCGGAGGCGCCACTACCCGCGCGTCTCATACCCTCGGCCCGCACCGACCCGTCGAAATCACCAAGGACTTTGTGAATCACTCCGATCTCCTCGCCAAGGCCCCCTCGCTCGCGGCCGGCATGGCCGCCGCCGAGCACAACCCGGACACCCAGCTGTCCCAGACTCGCCACCGTGCCGCGCTCGTGGCGAGCTGGCACATCGCACCCGGCTCAACCGTCCTCGAGCTGGGCTGCGGCCAGGGCGACATGACCGCCGTCCTTGCAGAGGCGGTTGGGCCCAAGGGGCGCGTGGTGGCCGTTGACGTGGCCGCACCCTCCTACGGGGCGCCGGTCACGCTCGGAGAATCGGCAGCCCGGCTCGCGGCGGGCCCACTCGGGCCACGCATCGACTTCCGCTTCGCCACCGACGTCCTCGACCCATCGGTCGACTTCCCCGAGAGCACATTCGACCATGTGGTGTTCGCGCATTGCTCCTGGTACTTCACATCGCTCGGACACCTGCGAGACACCCTGGCCCGGGTACGGCCGTGGGCGCGGCGACTGTGGTTCACCGAGTGGGACCTGACGCCTACCTCTGACGACCAGTTGGCGCACCTGCTCGCCGTGCTGATCCAGGGGCAGATCGAGGCCGCGGGATCGCATGGCCAGGGCAACGTCCGCACACCCTTCTCCCGTGAGGGCCTGCTGCGGCTCCTGCCCGAGGCCGGCTGGACGGCCGACGGCAGCGGGCCGGTCGATACCGAAGAACTGCAGGACGGCGACTGGGAAATCGCAGCTTGCCTCGACCTGGTGGGAATCGATGAGCGTCTGGCCGCGCTGCCCGAGCCGATGCGACAGCTCGTCCTGAGTCAGGCCGACGTTCTCCGGGCCATTGCCAAGCCGCGCGGCAACCGCGCGCTCGCCGCGTATTCAGTCACCGCGCGCTGACATACGACCCCAGCGGCCGGCCCGGTCAGGGTTCAGTGAGATCAGCCAACCTTCACCCACCTCCGCCCCCGGGCCGCCATGTCTGCAACACCGCCCCGCCAAGGCCCCCCGGACCGACCCCGCGTCGGCGCCCCGCCTCCGACGATGCGGCCCTGCAGCCCTGCAGCCCCAGCACACCGCCCTCGGCTGCCGCCCGCGCCAATCCGGCTCCCATGGGCCCGGCCTGGGCGACGGCGAAGTCGGCCGCGATGCGGCCGTCGTAGCCAACGGCCGCCCAAGACCCGGTGGCAGGATCCCAGACCTGAAGACGGGTGTGGGCGTGGTCGCCGCTGGTATCCCAGGCGAACGAGGCACCGGGGACGACCAAGCCGACGGGGAACTCGGCGTCGAGGTCGCCGCCCGCGACCGCCCACGGCGACAACTCTGTCGACGAGCGCGCGACGGCGCTCCTGTCGAGCTCCCGATTGTCGAGGTCCAGGTGGCGGACGGTGGCGGTCGGGCGGTCCGTGAGCTCCTGGCCGACCGCGTACATGCGCCGGCCGGCTGCGCTGCAAAGGCGGCCGGTGAGCTCGATGCCGTCAAGGGCGACGGGATCGACCGGCGCGGCGGTAGCGAAGGCCAGGCGCAGCCGGTGGTCGATCGCGGTGCCCACGTGCCGACGCCCGACGGGCGCTGCAGGACAGGCCCGGCCGGCTGCCGGCTGCGGTAGCTCTCCTGCAAGGGGCGTGGGCCTGAGGACAGTTCCCTGTCCAGGAATTGGCGCAGTGGGGTGCGCGGTCAGTGCAGTCCGGAGGACAGGCTCATGGGAGGTCACCGACTCGGAACGAGCGCCGCGGGGGGCGCGGTGAGCGTCACGAGCGGGATGCTGGAAAGCAGGTCTGACAGCCTGTCACCGGGAAGGAGCACGTCGGGTGCGAATGGGTCAGGACATGGCGGTGCGCAGCATCGCCCCGACAACGCTCGCCGCTGGGCCGACACCGGACGCTTCCCCATCCTCCTCGACGGCAGAAAACGCCTGATCATCGGCGAACGCCTCGCGCTTTCTCCGTCGAACTCGCCCGGGAGAGCACCGCCGACGACACAGAGCTGCTGCGGCAGACCTCGGCACGCAACGCCATGCTGGCATCGTCACCAAGGTGACCGTCGGGGACGTGAGCGCCCAGGTCGAGATCCAGGCCGGCCCCCACCTCCTCGTCTCCCTACTCACACGCGAAGCTGCGAAGAACTCCGCCTCGAAGTCGGTGTGAAGGCCACCGCGCGGGTGAAATCGACGAGCGTCCACGTCACCCGCGACTGACACCATCGCACGGCAACTGCTGCGGGCGGGCCCCGCCTTGCGTATTCGGGCC
Source organism: Streptomyces sp. BF23-19 (assembly GCF_041106355.1). Classification (NCBI taxonomy): domain Bacteria; kingdom Bacillati; phylum Actinomycetota; class Actinomycetes; order Kitasatosporales; family Streptomycetaceae; genus Streptomyces; species Streptomyces sp. BF23-19. The sequence continues at coordinate 76,787 of NZ_JBGBPT010000008.1, forward strand.
GTGACGGACGCGGGCCGGTCAGTATGTTCGGGGACAGGAGGGCACGCACCCTGCTCGGGTCCTACCTGAGCCAGGTACGCCCTCCCCCGACAGAGTGAGCTTCCCTTCCCGACCAGCGATTGTCGGCCCAGCCAGGCGCCTGACGAGTCCTCAGCTCATACCCTCGTGGGCACCGACCCTCTGGGAGACCGCGTCCTGGAGCGGTTTCATGCGATCCACGAGCTGCTGGAAGTCGGCGGTGCGGCCATCGGACCACTGCCCCATGGCGACCACCATGACCCGGCCGTGGCCCGTGAAAGCCTGCACCAGCCCGCTGTCCGCCGGCAGGGTCGGCAGACCGGATCCGGGAGGCGGACCCTGCACGGCGACCTGGTAATCGTCGAAGGCCATCGCCAGGTCGGTCACCAACGCCAGAGTGTCCTGCGGGTCCTTCATCGTGAAGACGGCCATGTTGAACTGATTGTTCCGGTCATCCTTGTAGAGGGCGATCTGCTCGCCGACACAGCCCGCACTGTCCTCGATCATGGCGGCCAGCCGGGGTCCGACCCCGTCCGGCTCCGTGCACGACTCCATCATGGTCGAGCCCAGCCTGGTGAATACAGCGCCGGATCCACCCTTGACCTCCGCCGGGAACAGTTCGGCGAGCGGCATCATCGGCCGCGTGCCGCCGGCCGCGGCCACCGTGCCCCGCGACGGCGCGGCGGAGGACGCCCTGGTGGGTGTGGACACGGCCGGAGCCGGCGCGGCGTTGCCGTCGCCGGGTGACACTCCGGTGTACTTCAGCACGACAAAGGCGGCGCCCACCGCCACCAGTGCCAGTGTCAGGTTCAGCGGCCACACCCGCCGGGGCCGCGGCGCGGATCGCAGACCGGATTCTTCCGCTTCGAACCGCCGGACCAGGTCATTCCACTCATCGTCACCCGAGCCGCTCGGGCTTGTGGGTATCTCGTTGTTGTTCGGCACCCACGAACTCTAGTGATCAGCGCGGGTCAACTGAACAGCCCCAGGTCACAGCCTCATCACTCTACCGGCGGGCAGAGCTCCAGCGAGGACCAGTACGGCCCCCTCCGGACCATCGGAGGCCGACTCTTTCGGAGGCCCGACCGCAGCTACGGGCGGAGCAGCTCGGCGTTGGGGGGAGGAACGCGCCTCGCTCGGATGGGGACACGAAGTCTCCCAAGTCCGAGAAGTAGTAGGAGCCTGTCGATCCGGTGCACACCTCCAGAACGAAGCGGCTGCACGACGACGTGGGGTGGAACTCCCACAGGGGGCCGCGGCCTTCGTTGAGGATGACCGGCCACTCCTCCGGGGGAACACCGGGAAGCACGAGCCAGTAAGGAACCTCTCCCCCGTTCTCGACGGTCTGCGCAAGCAAGTCGTACGTCCCATCAGGGCAGCACGGATCCATCAGCCACAGAACCCCCAAGAAACGCCACCGCTGTACACCTCGATGAGCCGCTTAGTCGCCAGCAGGGGGCGGTACCCAACTGCTCCTCCGCCGTCGGCCAGTCCACGGGCCGCCTCGCAGAGGAAGGAGGCGGACAGGCGCGGATCAGCGGCTCGGTGCAGCGCAGGTTCCACCCGAGGGACGGTCCTGGTGGTCGTCGACCAGCCGGCCTCGATCGGGGCCCTGCCTCTGGCGGTGGCGAGGAACATGGGCTGCCCGGTCGCCTACCTGCCCGGATTAGCGATGCGGCGGATCGCCGACCTCTATCCGGGCGAGGCCAAGACAGACGCGAAGGATGCGTCCATCATTGCGGACGCGGCTCGCGCGATGCCCCACACGCTGCGGGCCATCGATCTCGAAGACGAGACGATCGCCGAAGATCTGGTCGAGTAGGGAGCCGTCGGCGATGTCCCCGTCGTAGGCGGGGCGGCCGGTGACCCCTACTTGGTCCCGAAGCTGAGAGCAGTCCAGGGGAACAGGTCGAAGAGCAGCAGCACCGACCACGTCAGGTGGATGCCGGCGGCCAGGATCCATGCGGGTTTGTTCGGGATCTTCATCAGCCTCAGCCCCCCGTACAGCGGTGGGAGGTAGAAGACGATGCCCACGAACACGTCGGCGAGCTGCGTGCCCCAGTTGTCTCGTTCGGCGGCCACGCCCTGGCCGATCAAGTACAGGAAGACGCTCAGGCCCAGTGCGCTCATGCCTGCACAAATCCTGAGCAGCAGGGCCGGGTTTGCCCCTGCCCTGCGCGCTGCATGGGCGAGCTCAAGCATGGCAATGCCGGGTGCGAGGAGGACGGAGCCGAGTGGCGTCTTGGCGTAGCGGCTGAGCCAGAGGTCCACCGGTGCCGGGGTGCCCTCCCTGGTCGCGCCGACGGCTGTGCCGGGCGTCGCCTCGTCCACCACCTCCAGCAGCCCGAGCCGGATTGCCGCCCGTGTGCCGACCCAGAGGCGCCGTGTATCCGGGACAAGACGCGATCCGTCAACTGCCTCTTCTGGGAGACGCGATCGCGGAGCTTGCGCATGCTGCGATTGCGTTGGAGGGTCCGAGGCGTTCCGTTCCACGTCGTTGCCGGTGGGAGGCTTGTCCAACGCAACTTTGGACGCGCGTTGGACGCCACGGGCGGCCGCAGTCAGGTCCTCATGACCAGCGGGGCGGACAGGGGGCTGCTGCTGGGGGACCTCTTCCGTGTTGGACAGGGGTTGGACACGTTCCTCGCCGACGAGGAGTACCTGGAGCTCGGCGGTGTCGGGGGTCGCGGGGGTGGGCTGGAGGTCTTCCTCGATGAGCGCATCATCGTGGAGGCCCTCGACGGTGATGTGCTCCAGGCGGGCTTCGAAATCGGAGTCGTCCACCGCATCGGCGGTATCGGCACGGACCGGTTCGAGTGCGCCGGGCGGGACGACCACGAGGTCCTGTGCCTCGCGTTCCAGCCGGCTGATCTCCTCCTGCGCGACCATGGCTTCGGCCATCCAGAACTCCTGCTGTTCCTCCGCCGTCATCCTGCGGGTGCGGGCCCGTTCCTGCTGCACGTGGACCCGGCTGAGGCGCTCCTTGGCCTGGCCGAGCCGGCGCTCCACCCTCGCCTGCTCGCGTTCGCCGCCGAGCTTCAGCTGAAGCTCGGCGTTCTCCAGCCGGCTCTGGGTGTAGGCGAGCATGGGCCGTAGTTCCGCGAGGTGCTTCTCCGCGTTCGCCGCGAGCGCCTGGTACTTGATGACCTGCTGGAGTGCGTCGTCGCGCCGCTGGTGCTGGCGCACCAGTTCCCCGCCACCCGGTAACCGACCGGCACGGCGTTCGATGTCCGCCGCCTTCCACAGCTCCAACGCCTGGACCGACGCGGTGCTGCGGCGGGCGCCGGGCGGGGTGAAGGCCTCCACCAGTTTCCCGACCAAGGGCTTGGGGATGAGCTGCGAGCCGTTGAGGTAGTTCCCCCAGCTGGAACTGCTCCGGCCGAACCTGTCGGCCAGGTCCCGCACCGATGTGCCCCTGGTCAAAGCCACCAGGAACAGGGCCAACCGGCCGGCCGCCGTCTCGTTGTTGATCTCACGCTGCGGAGACACCGCGCCCCTCTCCCACCCTGTCGTCCAACCCTGACCATCCGATGACCACGCCCGAACCCCCTCCCAGCAGGCACAACGCCTCGCACCTGCCCATGGACAGGCCCGGCGCGGCGAATCTCTCCTCACCTCAACCGGCTCTGCGACCAGGGGAGAACACCATGAGCCTGTCCACGCTGTACGCATTCCTCGGCCACGACCTGCTCGGCAACGTCATCGCCGCCTGCCTCGTCGCCGGGACCGGGTACCTGGCCAAGAAGATCCGGACCAAGGCCCGCAACCGGAACAGCTGAACCCGCAACACCCGCCAGTAGGCGCAACGACCTCCTGGCGAACACGGCCCAGGGCCGCCACTCCCTACCTCAGGGGTGGCGGCCCGCCGACGGCCGGGTCTCGCAGCCGGCCTCAGGCCAGGGGGGCGCGTGCCGGCTCCGTCCGCGGGGCTGAGCCCTTCCCGTCGACGTCGGCAGGGCGGCGCGGAAGACTCCACGCCCGACGCGTTGTGGATCGGGCCCGTTCGGGAGGGGTACGGCAGCCGTCTCACGGGCCCGCTCCAGGATCCCGTCGGCGTCCTTTCGGGCCTGCTCGCGGAGTCGCTCGGCGTCGGCCTCCGCATTCGTGCGGATCCGTTCGGCTTCCGCGTGTGCGTCGTGGCGGAGGGCTTCGGCTTCGCGTAAGGCGTTGTCGTGGACCTCCCGGACCGTGGCGCGCACGCGCTTGTTCGCGGGCTGGGCCCGGCACTGGAGCAGCTTGACGTCCTGCCAGTACCCGCGCCACTGGTCGACGAGCGCGGGATCGGCTCGGAACTTCTCGGCGGCCGGCTTGTCCAGGCCGCTCGGGGTGGTGACGATGCGGACGAACTCGAGGAGCGACTCGAGCAAGGGCAGGCGTTTTCCGGAGAGCATCTCGTTCAGGCCGGTCGTGGTCAGGCGCGGGCGCACCGAGGCGGAGGCGACGGTCGCGTAGGCGGGGCAGCCGCCTGATATGTGGAGGAGGTTCAGCTTCTCGGTGAAGGTGGCCAGTGCGCCTTCGTATGCCTCGATCGCCTCGCGGTCCTGCGGCTCGACCTCGGGTTCTTCGGCTGCCATCAAACCCCCCTGCCTGTACGGAAAAGCCACGCTAGAGGGCGGTGAGGCCGTACGTATGCGGATTGCGCCGAACGGCTGCGGACGCCTCGCCCCGTCCGGAGCCGGCCCGAACTCCGCCGACCGAAGCGGAGGATCGTCCAGCCGCGCCTCGAGGCCGGGAAAGTCGCGCTCGGCCACCACGGGGTCGGTGCCTGGCGGCGTGCTGCGGGCTTGTAGGCCTCGAAACCTGCGTGAAGCCGAAGAGGCGCCGGACCCGGGGCCAATGTCAGATCAGGTTGTCGAACGGCCCCAGCAACGCCGGTTCCCGATGGCGCCTCATGGTGCGTGTTACGGCGTCGGGGTCGGCCCAGGCGGGCCCCCGGCCTTCTACCCGTACGGGTGTGAGCCGGGTGTCGGGAGGAGGCGAGCCGCGGTGGCGGTGGGGATACGGAGGTAGTCGCCGAGGTCATTCGCCGTGGCCACACCCGATGCGTTCCCGGCGCGCTCGAGGAGCTGGGTCGGGCATGCGTCGTCGGTGAGCGCGTCGTTCAGGTATGCGGCGGGGATGCAGCGCTCCGCCAGGTCGAACAGGTGGGTGGAGGCGAGCTCCCCGGACCACAGGAGGAATTCCACCGTGGCCTTGGTCGGGCCCCAGTTCCAGCCGGCACCGGCTTCAGTCTTTCAACGCAGGCTGCACAGCGGGAGCGGGCCATCTCAGGGTGATGCGGTCGCACAGTACGGCCCGGGCCTGTTAGTCGCCACGAAGTGACAAGTAGCTCCCTGTAGCAAATCCGGGGTGGGCTTGTCCGGGTTTTCGATCTTTCCGGATTCTTGAGGAGCCGCTCCGCGACGTTGGTCCGGTCACGAAGACCGGCGGGAGTGCGGAGTGCGGCAGGAGTGGAAGCCGGAGGACTTGATCAAGGTCTGGACGCTGTTTGGAGGAGGACCAGGAGCGGCTTCGGAGCAAGTCGGGGGCGGCGAGCCGGCTGGGTTTCGCGCTGTTGCTGAAGTTCTTCGGCTTCCGAAGAACCGCCGAGGAACACGGAACGGACCGGGGCACCCCATACGTTGAGCAGGGCGGGGCCACGCCGTGCGCACCCGACGAGCACCGAAGGGATGGGGGGACGCGTGCCGCAACAGAGCCGCTCCGCGCGCCTGGCCGCGTCCGCGCTGACCTTCGTCGTCACCGTCCTCGCGCTGTTCGTCCCGGTGGCCGGGGCGCAGGGCATGCCCATGCCCGCCGACAAGCCGCTCGCCCACCACACGGTGGCGGGGCACGCCGGACAAGGGGCAGGACCGGACGACGTCCCGGCGCGGCATGTCGCGGTCACCCACCGACCTGACGCCCACATCCCGGGCCCGCAGCCTGCGGGCCCCGCGCGTACGGCCGTCGACACGGCCCCGCGCCGCGCCCTGGGCGGGCCCGACACGGGCCCCGCCACCGCACTCGCGCCGCCGCGCAGGCCGGCCGGGTCCGCCGCCCCGCGCGGCCCGCCCCACCGATGAGCACGCAGACCGTCATCGACGCCTGACCCTTCTGACCCGGCGCACACCGCGCGGGGCCGGTCACGCGTCCCTCCGTCCTGCCCTCATCGTGGAGTACGCATGTCTCGCGCACCCTTGTCCCGCCCACCCTTGTGGAGGGCGATCGTCGCGCTGGCAGCAGTCGCGCTGTCCCTCTACATCGCCCTCACCCAATCCGCCCGCCTCGGCCTCGATCTGCGCGGCGGCACCCAGATCGTCCTGGAGACCCGGGACTCACCCACCGTCAAGGCCGACGCCACATCCACCGACCGCGCTCTGGAGGTCCTCAGGCAGCGCGTCGACGCCCTCGGCGTCTCCGAACCCGGCATCGCCCGCTCCGGAGAGAAACGGATCATCGTCGAACTGCCCGGAGTGCAGGACCCACGCAAGGCCGCCGAGGTCATCGGCCGCACCGCACAGCTCACGGTCCACCCGGTGACGGGGGCGACGGCCGACAAGGGCTCCGCGAAGCCCGAGGCCGACGGATCGCGCACCCTGCCCGACCCGGACCGGCCGGGCAACCACCTGAAGCTGGGTCCCACCGCCCTCACCGGCGAAGGGGTCGAGGACGCCGAGGCGGTCCTGGACCAGCAGTCGCTCAGCGGCTGGATGGTCTCCCTCGACTTCCGCAAGGGCGCGGGCGACACCTGGGCAAAGATCACCTCGGACGCGGCCTGCGCGCCTCAGGGCGCTCCGGAACGCCGCGTCGTCATCACCCTCGACAACAAGATCATCTCGGCGCCCGGCGTCACCGCGGACGTGGTGTGCGGGACCGGTATCACCGGCGGCTCCACGCAGATCAGCGGCGGCTTCGGCCGGGCCGATGCGCGCGAGCTGGCGGCGCTCGTGAAGGGCGGCGCGCTGCCGGTGCCCCTCGACGTCGTGGAGCAGCGCACGGTCGGCCCGACGCTCGGCGCCGACGCAATCGAGGCGAGCACCAAGGCCGCGCTCATCGGCATCGCCCTGACCGCACTGTTCATCACCGTCGTCTACCGGCTCCTTGGCGCGCTCGCCGCCTTGGCCCTCGCGCTGTACGGCCTCATCTCGTACGCCGCTCTGGTGGCGCTCGGCGCGACGCTCACACTGCCGGGGCTCGCCGGGTTCGTCCTGGCGATCGGCATGGCGGTGGACGCGAACGTCCTGGTCTTCGAACGGGCCAGGGAGGAGTACCTGGGCGTCCGTTCCAAGGACTTGGCGAAGGCGGTGAAGACCGGCTTCGCGAAGGCGTGGAGCGCGGTGATCGACTCGAACGTGACGACGCTGCTCGCCGCGGGATTGCTGTTCTTCTTCGCCACGGGCCCGGTCAAGGGCTTCGGGGTCACCCTGTGCATCGGCGTCCTGGCATCGATGCTCACGGCGCTCGTGATCACCCGCGCGCTCGCGGACTTCGCCGTCGCCCGCAGCTTCGTACGCAAGCGCCCCGGTCTGACGGGCATCACCTCGACGGGCCGGGTCCGCACATGGCTGTCCCGCCGCAACCCGAACCTGGTCCGCCACCGTCGCCGTCGGCTCGGCGCGAGCGCACTCCTGGTGGCGGTGGCCGTCGCAGGAATCCTCATCCGCGGCCTGGACTTCGGCGTGGAGTTCACCGGCGGCCGCCTCGTCGAGTACAGCACCAGCAGGTCCGTCGACGCGGACACGGCCCGGAACGCCGTGTCCGACGCGGGGTTCCCGCGCGCGGTGGTGCAGGAGTCCGGCGACGGCGACATCACCGTACGCACGGAGAAGCTCACCGACGACGAACAGCAGCGCGTCAAGGCGGCCTTGGAGAAGCCCGGCGGGACCGTCACGGTGGAGCGTGACGAACAGATCGGCCCGAGCCTCGGCAGCGAACTGCGCCACAAGGCGCTCCTGGCCCTGGGCATCGCGGTGGTCGCCCAGCTGATCTACCTCAGCGTGCGGTTCCGCTGGACCTTGGCGGCAGCGGCAGTCTCTGCGATGGTCCACGACGTCCTCCTCGTGGTGGGCCTGTTCGCCTGGCTGGGCAGGCCGGTGGACAGCGTCTTCCTGGCGGCGCTGCTCACGGTGATCGGCTACTCCGTGAACGACACGGTGGTCGTCTTCGACCGCGTCCGCGAAGCGCGACGCCGAGACCCCCAAGGCGACCTGGAGAAAGCGGCCAACCACGCGGTGGTCCAGACACTCCCGCGCACGGTGAACACGGGTATGGGAGCCCTGTTCATCCTGACCGCACTGGCGGTACTGGGCGGCGACTCGCTGGCGGACTTCTCCGTGGCGCTGATCGCGGGCGTCCTGGTCGGCATCGCCTCGACCATCTTCACCGCGGTCCCGATCGCGATCGCCCTGGAACACCGCAACCCGACACCCCCACCGGCACGGAACCGCCGCGCTGCGAAGGAAGTCCCTGACGGGTACGGCCCGTTGGAGGCGCGGAGGAAGAAGGAGAGGGGGACGGGGGCGGTCGTCTGAGCCCGCGAGGACGGCCCTGAGGTCGAGAGCGGGTGGGCGAGCTCAGTGGCCGCTGGGGGCCTTCGCCGGTCCCCAGACCCCCGCTGCCCCGGCATCCCGCAGCGCGGGCCGGTATCACCGTGGTGGAGCTCCCTGCGCGCTGCGGGACACCGGGGACTGGATCCGCCGGTACCGGATCAGTCGGGCTGGACTCCGAGCCACCGGCTGCGTTCGGCAGCGGCGCCCTTGGCCGGGTGCGGCGGTGTGAAGCCCAGCGGGTACGGGACGGTCCCCGCCTGCTGGCCGGGGGGAGTCCGCAGAACCACCTGGTACCACCCTCGCCGACGCTGGCCTGCCCGACACCGCCTCGCTCGCGGCCGCCGGCTGGGATCTGGTGCTGCTCGCCGCGATCGCCCGGGGCCAGGGCTGGGGCCGCCTCTCGAAGGCGGCCGCCGCCGTGTGACCCGTACGCGGTCGTCGCAGCTGAGCGTCGGCGGGCCCCTCGCCGGGCTGCGCCTGGTGGCGGCGGGCCGCCTTCGGAGCGGACGGCACGTGCGAGCGCGGCTGCACCCGTCGCCTGCTCGGGCCCGGGGCCGACACCGCTTTACGCCGCCGACTTCCTCGCCGACGCCTGGAACACCACGCCCCCACCCCCGGCGGCCGACCGGCTCACCGCCACCGCGGCCGGAGGCCACGGGGGGGCAACCAGGACATCCCCGGGGCCCGGCTCAGGGGCGCACCGTCCAACGACGTCGTACACCGACAGGGAGCCCCAACCCCTACGGGATGGCAGCGTCCGGTTCGTCGCCGCACTCGTGATAGACGTACTGATCGATATCGAGCGATGCCTTGGCTGCCGCGATCCAGGAAAGCAGGTTGGCTCCTAGGAAGATACCTTTTTGCTGTGGGTCATCCAGGTCCCTTATTTCCTGGACGATTTCCAGGGTGACTGCAGCCTCTCCTGAGTCTACGAGTCGACCGAGGGCGACAGCGAGATCCGCACCCCACCCGAGGACCACCGGCTCCATGTCCTCCGGCCGGGCGTCGCCTCCCGTTGTGCTGACGCGTCGGATCCAGGTCGCGTGGGACTGCGGTGGTGACTGGGGACGCCTGCGGCTTCCGATTGACGTTGACTCGTCGGGCTCCGCCCCCAGCTTCATGGAGATTTCCTCCGGCTGCAAAGCCTCACTGACCACTCTGAGATATATGCGAAATGCGCTCATGGCTTCTTGTACTTGTAATTCGTCGGAACCAAGATCCTGCCGTCCTTGCTCACGAGGTTGATCCGATTGTCGGCGTCACGCATGGCATCGAATCGCGACATCGTATTCTCCCCGACCCGGTCGGCCTTGAAGCTGTGCGGGTCCTCGTCGAGCTTCTCGAGGGCCTCCTTCAGTTGCTTGTCCTTGAGCTTCACCAGCGAACCACGATTGATGGCTGCGGCGTCGGGGATGGCACCGGGGACAATTTGGCGCCGATTCGTTTACACGTCGAGTGAAGCCAGTGCCCTGCGAGTGACGTCGGCTGGGGCCGCAGCGATGACGTTATCGAGCGCGTCCATGGAAGCCTGAAGGTCGCTGATGACCTGAGCGATGCGGTCGCGCTCCTGGTGGAGGTCGGCAAGCAGGTCCGAGCAGGTGGGGACGAGACGGTCGCCGGTATCCCGCAGGCACGGCAGGACCGCGGTGATCGTAGAGGTGCCCAGGCCGGCGGCCAGCAGGCTGCGGATGCGGCGGACAACGGCAACGTCCTCCTCGACGTACTCCCGGTAACCGCTGGGGCGACGCTGCGGATGGAGCAGACCCTGCTCCTCGTAGTAGCGCAACAAGTACACGGCCACGTCGGTCCGCCGGGACAACTCACCTATACGCACATGGACCTCCTGATAGTCGCGCGGACATTGCCCGTTCGACTTGACTCTCATACCGATGTGAGACTTTAGCGTCTGCGGCATGAAGGTGAACAAGGGTTTCGCGACGCTCGCCGCGTTGTGCGCAAGCGTCTTCGTCGTGGGTACTTCGGAGTACCTGATCGCCGGGTTGTTGCCCCAGGTCGGCGAGGATCTGGATGTCTCCGTGGGAACCGCCGGACAAGCGGTGACCGCATACGCGCTCGGAGTCGTGGTCGGAGGGCCGCTCATGGCCCTGCTGACCTCGCGTCTGCCGCGCAAGGGCCTCGCCATCGGGCTGATGCTGCTGTTCGCGGCGGGCAGCGCGATCAGCGCCGTGGCGCCGTCGTTCGGCCTGCTCCTGGTGGGCCGCATGGTGTCCTCGCTGAGTCACGCCGCCTTCCTGGCCCTGGCGCTGGTAACGGCGACTCGGGTGGTCCCGGCCGAGAAGACGGGCTCGGCCATCGCCACCGTGGCCTCCGGCTTCACTGTGGCCACGCTCCTCGGAGTGCCCCTGGGGGCACTGCTCGGGCAGGGCGCCGGATGGCGGGCTCCATTCGCCGCGCTGACCGTTCTGTCCCTGGTGGGCACCGTGCTCCTGGCCGCCGTACTGCCCCGGCAGGAAGCACCGTCCACGCGACTGCGTGACGAAATACGCGTGGTGACGCGTCGGCCGGTCATGCTCGCCATCGCCACCACCGCGGTGGGCTTCTCCGGGGTCGCCACAGTGTTCACCTACATCGCCCCGCTGCTGACCCGGGTCTCCGGCTTCTCCGCCGCGGCGGTCTCCGGTCTGCTGCTCGCCTACGGCGCGGGTAGCTTCCTTGGCAACCTCACCGCCGGAAAGCTGACCGACAAGTCGATGAGCGCCACCGTACGCGGGGTCTTCGGCGGGTTGGCGGGGACGCTCCTGCTCGTCCCGTTCGCCGTGGTGTGGCAGCCCACCGCCGTGGCAGCAGTCCTGGTACTCGGTCTGTTCGCCACCGCGACCATCGCCCCGCTGCAGGGACTGATCCTGCACCACGCGGGCGCCGCGCCGAGCCTGGCGGTCTCCGTCAACGTGGGCGCCTTCAACCTCGGTGCAGCAGCCGGCTCGGTCATCGGCGGCGCGATCGTCGCCGCCGGTGCTCTGCGGTGGACCGGCCTGGCGGGCGCGGTACTGAGCCTGATCGGACTGGCCCTGACCTATCTCGTCCTGCCCCGGACAGGGACGTCGGCGAAGGACGCCGCACACGAAGCTTCGGTCACCTGATTCCCTGTCCACTCGCCTCGCACAGGAGGTCGCCATGTACGCGATCCGAATCGCTCGTCACGGCGGGCCCGAAGTTCTGTCCGTCCAGGAGATTCCCCAGCCCACTCCAGGAGTTGGCGAAGTACTGATCCGTACCGTCGCCGGCAGCCTGAACCCGGTGGACCGGAAAACCCGCGCATGGGGAGTCGGGCCCCAACTCCCCGCCACCTTGGGTGGGATCTGGCCGGAGTCGTCACCGCCTCCGACCACTCCCGCTACCGCCCTGGGGGCCAGGTAATAGCGATGTCCGCACAGATCGCCACCAGCCGCGGTACCTGGGCCGAGCAGGTCTCCCTGCCGCGCCCTGCCCGTGTCGGTGCCGCGCCCCGACCTGTTCCGCATCCGGGACCGGACCACCGAGGGCTACGCCTACCGGGCCGAGCTGTACGCCTACGCCCCGACCCGATCGTCTCCCCGCGCCCCGTCCTCGACGAGGACCCCGGCCTGCCCGAGACCTGGTGGAAGGAGATCGTCGCCGCCCTGGCCGCCCTCGCCGACGTCCCACCGCCGGCGGACCGCGAGGCCGTACGCGAGGAGTACCTGCGCCACGTCATCCCCGAGTACACCGGCCACCAGATCGACGCCGTCACCTGGACCACCGCCCACGGCGACCTCCACGACGGCAACATCACCCGCGGCCCGCACATCCTCGACCGGGAAGGATGGGGCCGCGCCCCCTACGGATACAACGCCGCCACCCTGTACGTCTACGCCCTGCTCACCCCCGACACGGCCGCCCGCATCAGGGCCCAGCTGGCCCCCGTCCTGGACCGACCCGAAGCCCGCACCGGCCTGCTCACCGTCTGCGCCCAGGTCCTCCAGGCCCAGGACCGCATCGACTTCCACGCCGAGCTCGCCAGCCCCGTCCGCGAGCACCTGGCACACCTGTAGCCGCGCCCGCCCCCCTCTACCCGGAGTCGACGCTTCGCCGACCGGCGCCCAGTGTCGGAGGGCTCCGATCCCGACCCATGCGCCCGACGCAGGCCCGGCTGCGGCACGGGCAGAACCGAGACACCGTGCTGCCGCTCGTCCTCACCGACCCGGACGGGGGCGGACGGGGGCGGACGAGGCGTACGGGGAAGAATGCGCCTGGCGGACTGCGCGGAGGCGCTGCCCGCGCTGACGCGGGACCAGGGCACCGCATCAGTAGCGTGGTTGGGCACCGAAGGCCTTCAGAAAGCCGGCAGCCGGGCGCGGCCCGGGTCGCCGTCGCAGCGGCCAGCCCCCGCCGCCGGGGTGGAGGGACGATCGTGCGCCGGCGCGTCGTTCCGGGGGTGGCGGCCGTTATTCGACGAGTTCGATCTCGTCCTCGAGGCCACTGCACGCCTTCGGACTCGCACGGCCCCCGAAGCCGTTCCGGCCCCGAAGGGAGACACGGCCCGTAGAGGGCGCCTTACGGCGGTGGCACCGCCGACCCCGGGCTCCAGAGCACGGAGGCCCGGGCCTGCCCACGAACGCCGCGGAGACGCTGACCACTTGGCCGCGATCACGCTGATGACCAAGCGTCTGACTCGCACGGGCTCCACCTTCTGTCTGAAGAGGCCAAAGGACGCCGCTGACACATCCCCGCAGTTCACCCCTGCTGACGCCTCTGGGTAAACCGCCGGTTCTGCCCCAGCAGTTCCCGCTCGGCAGCCTCAACAACAAGGCCCTGCCCGGCGAACGTTTGCCGCCCAGACTCCCTGAGAGTCCTTGATCACGTCGAGGATGACAGTCTCGGCCGCCACCAGAGCGCGTGCACGACAACAGAGCTGGATGGCTGAGGAGTACACAACGGCGTCCGGTTCGACCTCGCCCCACGCGATGACGCCAACTCCAGTTTTCGGATCGAACCACGTCACAGTGCCCCTGGGCAGAACGCTCACCCTCTCTCAAGAGCAGGATGTGAGCCAGGACTACCGGCCAGAGCCTTGCGGTTCGCGCAAGCAAGACAGTCACCCATTCAAGCGAACTTCGCTCCGACCGTGAACCACGAGGTCAATGCGCCTCCGCGACGGGTGGTGGCCCGACCTCCGGCGGGACCAGTACCGCACCCCTACTGGACGGCCGCCGCCTGGCGGGCCGGCAGCGTCGAGCTGCGGCACGCCGCCCGCCCCCACACCTCCGAACCGGCGGAAGGGGCGGCCGCAGCATGAGCGAGCGGACCACCACCAAGGCCCGCGCGCAGGTCGTCACCGCCACCGGTGCGGCTGCGACCTCGCCGCGCTGTCGGAGCGCCCCAGTACGTCCAGCACACGGGCGGCGCCCCTCCGCCTTGCGAGGCACTGCACCGAGACGACCTGGCGTTGTGAAGGGAGGGTTCGCCGGGCCGGCGGGCTGCGCCGGGTGGGTGGGTCTCGTGATGCCAGCGGGTGACGGATGCGGACAAAGGTCGGCTACGTCCGAAATCCGGCTAATAACACCGAGTCCTGTGCACCGAGCGAAGAGGTTGTACCGACTGTGTTGAAAACCGCAATCCGGATCGCTTCCGCCACCGTCCTGGCCGCCGTCTCCTTGGGGTTCGGCTCACCCGCCGGCGCCGCGGCGGACCCGTACCCGGGCACCCCGCAGCAGATCCGTGATACCGGCCCCTGCGGCCCGACCGGCGGCTACCGCGCGTCGGAGTGGCTGCAGACCACGACGGACCCCACGATCCGGCCGGACGTGGACCTCCACGCGGTGCAGGAGGCCTGGTACTGGCGGCACGACGTGAACACGCTGTGGCGGGGCGACACGCGAGACCCCCAAACGATCTTCGCCAGCGGCTTCGCCCCGCGGGGCTCGAATCTCACCCCGCTGGTGGATTGGATCACCGGGGGTGCCGGGCAGACGGGCGCCGCGCACGTGAGCACCAGTTGTGAGCGGTGGGTGGCGCAGGAATTCGCCACGGGGGGCGGGAACGACGGCTGGGTCTACGCGATCCAGGCTCCCGGCGGGATCGACATCAACGCCACCGCGCGGCAGACCGGCCTCACATCGCAATACCTGTGGAACAAGGAGATCGACTTCCCCGGCGGCATCGAAGCCAGGTTCATCGAAGGGGCCTGCCAGTACCACCTCGTCGGCCACGACCCGCAGACGAACGACCGCATCTACCGGAACCTCGGCTGCGTGACGAACAGCAACTTCCGTCCGGTCCCGAGCAAGCACAAGGACAAGGAAAAGGAAACGGTCGGCTCGTCGCACTGAGCTGATCCCCACCGGGAGCGGGTGCCGCACCGGCCGTTCGCGTGATGCGCAGCGCCAGGTAGTGACGAGGGGCAAACCCTCGACCGCCTGGCGCTGCGCCCTTGCTCACCCCTAAGAGGTCGTTTTATCCCGCTGTTTTATCCCGTGATCGGCCGTTTGGTCTGGTGTGTCGGATCGCGCCAGGAGATGGTGTTCTCGCCGGTGAGGCGGCGGGCCATGAGGTCGGTCATCGCGATGTGGATGATGGCCTCGGAGCGGGTGGGCAGGGTTTCGTAGTCGCGGGCCAGGCGGCGGTGGAGCATGAGCCGGCCGTAGGTCCGCTCGATTGCCCACCGCTCGGGTATGGGGGTGAAACCCTTGGTCCCGGGCTTGCGTGCGGTGATTTCCATGTCGATGCCCAGCGCGGCGGCATGCTCGACGAGGTGCTGGCGGTATCCGCCGTCGACCCACACTTTGCGGATTGACGGGTGGTCGGCGGCGGCCTGGTCGATGAGGCGGGTGCCGGCCACGGAGTCCTGCACGCCGGCCGCGGTGACCAGCACGGCGAGGAGGAGGCCGAGCGTGTCGGTGACGATGCTCCGTTTGCGGCCCGCGATCTTCTTGCCCGCGTCGATGCCCTGGCTGGCGGCAGGAACGCTGGTGGAGGTCTTGACGCTCTGAGCGTCGATCACACACGCGGACGGCTCGGCATTCCGCCCTTCCTTCTCCCGCAAAAGCTGCCTGAGCAGGCCATTGAGCTGGGCGAACACGCCCTCGTCAGCCCATCTGGCGAAGTAGCCGTAGACGCTCTGATGCGGCGGGAAGTCATGCGGGAGGTAGGCCCACTGGCAGCCGGTGCGGTCCACGTAGAGGATCGCGTTCATGATCTCGCGCAGGTCATGCCGCGGAGGCCGGCCGAAATCCAGAGCCCGGCCACGCCGCTCGAAACGCCACGCGGACAGCACCGGCTCGATCAACTCCCAGCGCGCATCGGACAGATCACTCGGATACGGACGTCGCGTTGTCATGATTCCGGCGTACCGCCGCGGACCGAATGCGCCCAGGCGCACGGCTGCGACATTGGAAGCACGCGGGCCATCCACGGCCGGACTTCCTGGGATGAGACAGGCACAAGAACCAGCCCGCCCCACAAGCCACCCCACACACCCCACAGACACCGACTCCATCAATGGTCACTACCGCACCGCAGCCGACTCCCTCAAGAATCGCATCAAATCTCTAGATTCCGGAATAAAAGGACCTCTAAGACCTCGTTTCTTATGGTGTGATCATTTGTTGTTCATTGCATGCCATCCGCGGCCAGGTCCCACCGCAGCTCGGTGCCCACCCACTTGGCCACGTACTCGCAGTGGTAGCCGACGGCCGGGGGCAGCCACTCCGCCGGATCCCGGTCCGCCTTGCTCCGATTCGAGGCCGCGGAGACCGCATAACCAGCGTGTCCGGGCAGGTGTTCCACACGATCCGCACCCCTGCCGGCAACTGGTCGCTCTGGGGCAACGTCGCCCAGGCCGCCAACCCCACCGGCCCGATCACCTCGGTCACCATGGCGGGCACCGGCAGCGACGCCCATATCGTCATCGCCGCCGACAACGGCACGCACCAGTACCACGCCATCCGCAAGAGCAACGGCAGCTGGGACACCTTCGTTGACCTGAAGGACGCCCTCGGCACCGTCACTGCCAAGTCCCTGGGCGCCACCACCGTCGACGGCGAGCTCCAGCTCCCCGCCACCACCGCGGACAACAAGGCCCTGCACACGATCCGCCTACCGAACCACGCGGTACTCGCCGCGTCCGGCCGGCCCTGGGAAGCAGGTCCCCACCGGCGCAAACGGCACCGAAGGCCTCCACACAGGGTGGACTCACGAGCGCAGCGCACGCCGTGCTGCTGCGCGCGGAGCGCGTGGTGCGGTACGAGCCGCCCGGTGGCGGGCGGCTGACCATCTGGGCGATAGCTGCGCTGCCGGATACCGGGCGGGAGGAGGGCGGCCGGTGCCGGGTGCTTCTGGGGACGGAGGCTTCCACCGCCGACTGGCACGCTCTGCTCAAACGTCGGCACCTCTGCGGCGAGCACGTCGGCCCCGGCGTCGGAGTCGAAGGCCCGGTCTGCGGCCGCCAACAGCCGCATGGAGCGCTCCTGGTCGGCCTGCGCCCGGCCCCCGCCCATCCACCGCGCCCGCAGGGGCGACGACGTGGCGGCCGACGGCGTGCAGAGTACTCCCGACCGCCACACGCGGGACAGCACCGCCACGCCCGCCAGCGCCGACAGTCCCAGGCCCGCGGCGCCGTACCCGCCCCGGTCCGCTCCCCCTCCACACGCCGCGAGAACCACCCCGCCACACCCCCTCCGGCCCCGCCCCGGCCGGTACCCCGCCGGGCGCCAGCTGTCAGTCCCTTCTCTCCCCCACCCCGACGCCACGTCACCTCCAGCGACCTCCCCCTCTCCGAGCGCGGCCGGCCGCGGTGAGCGGGGACGGCGGCCTCTGTCGTCATCGGCCACAACGCCACGGGGCCGTCAGTGCGTGCTCGGAGAACAGGTTCTCCAGCAGTGCGCGCCAACCGGCGTACGGGCGCGTCACAAGCTCCTGGCCGTCCTGCTGCAAGAGGTCGAAGGCGAAGTAGGCCGGGCGGCGGCGCCGCGGGCTCGGGTGGCGGCCCGGCGCTGCAACGCCTCCAACGACAAGCGAGTGACGGTCATACGACCCCGTCGCGGCCCGTAGTACCGCATGGCGTTCTCGCTCAGGCCCACCACCTCCGGCGCCGGCGGGAGCGGGTGCCGGGGTGGCCGGCTGCGGGCAGTTGGTTCCGGGTCATTGCGGTGTGCTGAAGGCGCCGGCGCCGCCCGCCGCGGCCGCGGCCCGGGCGGCGCGGTGCGGCAGCGTCGGGTCGGCGACGGCCCGGAGCAGGAGCAGCTCGTGGTAGAGCGGGGCGGTCGCCGCGACGAGCAGCGCCCGGCTGTCGACGGGGCCGGGCAGTTCGCCCCGGTCGGCTGCGCGGGTGACGACCACCGCGCACCGTGCGTAGCGGTCCTCCCAGAAGCGCGACAGGGCCGTCGCCGCCTCCGTCGAGCGGAATCCGGCGGCGATCAGGGCCGTGGTCAGGTTGGGCCCGCCGCCCGCGAGTGCCTCGTACACCTCCTGGTTGAGGGCGGTCAGGTCGTCCTCCAGCGACCCGGTGTCCGGTGGGCTCCACGTGTCGTCGGACGCGGAGTCGAGTACGTCGGCCAGCAGGTGCCCGACGTCGCGCCAGCGCCGGTAGACGGTCGTGCGGTGGACGCCGGCGCGTTCGGCGACCGCGTCGACCGTCAGCCCGTCGTACCCGGCCTCCAGGAGCAGCGCGCTCACCGACTGCAGCACTTGGACGCGGACACGGGCGCTCCGGCCGCCGGTCCGGCGCCGCCTCGTGACCGGTTCCTGTTGGCCGGAATCTTCGCTTGCCTGCGCGAGGGAATCCATGCCAGCATTTTAACGCAACATCCGTCGCCTTAAAAGGAGAAGTCCCGTGGCCACCCACCGCATTACCGCCTATCACACCGCCGCCGTGACGACCCCCGCCCCCGAACCGCTGGAGCCGCCCTGTGACCGCACAGCTCACCGCGTCTGACCTCACCAAGTCCTACGAAGGCCGCCTGGTCCTCGACTCCGTCGACTGCTCCGTCCCCGTCGGCGAGCGTCTCGGCATCGTCGGCGAGAACGGCTCGGGCAAGTCCACCCTGCTCCGGCTGCTGGCCGGGGCCGAGCGCCCCGACCGCGGCGAGGTCGTCCTGCACACCGAAGGCGGCGTCGGCTACCTCGCGCAAGAGGAAAGCCTCCCCCCACACCTGACCGTCCAACAGGTGGTGGACCGCGCCCTCGCCGAGCTGCGTGCCCTGGAGCGGGACCTGCGTCGGCTGGAGGCCCGCATGACCGGCGGCGACGCCACCGCCGAGACCCTCACCCTGTACGCCGACGCCCTCACCGCCTTCGAACTGCGCGGCGGGTACGACGCGGACGCCCGCGTGGAGCGTTCCCTGCACGGCCTCGGCCTGCCGGGCCTGCCCCGCGAGCGCACGGTCGGCGGCCTGTCCGGCGGCGAGGCCGTACGCCTGCGCCTGGCCGTACTGCTCGCCGCCGCCCCGGAAGTGCTGCTCCTCGACGAACCCACCAACCACCTCGACGGCGCCGCCTTGACCTGGCTGGAGGACCACCTGCGGGCCCGGCGCGGCATCACGGTCGCGGTCTCCCACGACCGGGCCTTCCTGGAACGCGTCGCCACCTCCCTCCTGGAGGTCGACGGCGACCTCCACAGAACCGTGCGGTACGGCAACGGCTACACCGGGTACCTCGCCGAGCGCGCCGCCGAGCGGCGGCGCCGCGCCGAGGCCTACACCGCCTGGCGGGCCGAGACGGCCCGGCTGCGCGAGACCACCGCCGTCACCGCCCGCCGGGTAGCACCCGGTCGCGCCATGAAGGACGGCAACAAGATGGCGTACGACCGCGCCGCCGGCCGGGTCCAGCAGTCCCTCGCGAGCCGGGTCCGCAACGCCGAAGAACGGCTCGCCCGGCTGCTGGCCCGGCCGGTGCCCGCACCCGCGGACCCGCTGCGGTTCACCGCCGTACCGCGCACCGCCACAGCCACAGCCGCCCCTACCGCCGGACCTGAAACGCCCGCCGAACCGGCCGGGTCCGGCGACGCGCGACGCGTGCCGCTGGCCGCGGCAGGCATCGCGGTCGTGGGGCGGCTCGCTCCGGTGGACGTGACCGTGCCGGCCGGCGGCCGGCTACTGGTCACAGGCCCGAACGGGGCGGGCAAGAGCACCCTGCTGCACGTTCTGGCCGGCGCCCTGGCCCCCGACCTCGGGCAGGTCATCCAGCACGGCCGGACCGGGCTGCTGGCCCAGCACACCGACGCCGGCACGGGTCGCGGGACGCTGCTCGCGGCCTACGCCGAAGGCCGCCCCGGGACTCCCGAGGAGCACGCCGAACAGCTCCTGTCCCTGGGCCTGTTCGCCCGCGACCGGCTTTCCGCTCCGGTCGGCTCCCTGTCCGTAGGGCAACGGCAGCGGCTGGCCCTGGCCCGCCTGGTCACCGAACCGACAGACGTCCTGCTGCTGGACGAGCCCACCAACCACCTCTCCCCCGCGCTGGCGGAGGAGCTGGAGGAGGCGCTGGCCCGGTTCGCCGGAGCGGTCGTCGTCGTCAGCCACGACCGGCGGCTGTGCGCCCGCTGGCCGGGCGACCGGCTCGCCCTGCGTGCCCCGGCGCCCACCGCAGCCCGCGCATGCCCGTGACGACCGGCCGGATGCTCAGCCCTCCTCCCCCTCCCGCCGAAAGGACGCCTCGCCTTGACCACCTCCGTAAGCCCGCTCGGCACCCTCGCCCTGCCCACCCACGGCTCCGGCCCGTACGCGCTCGCCGTCGGGCCGGACGGGCACGTGTGGTGCACCCTCGTCCACGCCGGGCGCATCGCCCGCCTCACCCCGTCGACCGGCCACGTCGAGGAGTTCGCACTGGACTCCCCCGACTGCGGCCCCACCCTGATCACCGCCGGACCGGACGGCGCGCTGTGGTTCACCCGGTACCGCGACCACCGGATCGGCCGGATCACGGTGGACGGCGAGACCCGCTCGTACGCGCTTCCCGGCGGCGCGGGCGGGCCCTACGGGATCGCGGCCGGGCCCGACGGCGCCGTGTGGTTCACCCTGACGAACAGCGACCGCATCGGCCGGATCGGCGCGGACGGCGAGGTCCGCGAGTTCCCCCTGCCGTGCGCAGGGGGATTCCCGTCCTTCCTCACGGCGGGACCCGACGGAGCCCTGTGGTTCACCCTCAACCAGGCGAACGCGATCGGCCGGATCACCGTCTCCGGCGAGGTCCGGCTCCACCCCCTGCCCGGGCCCGGCGCCGCCCCGGTCGGGATCGCGGCCGGCCCGGACGGGAGCCTGTGGTTCGCCGAGATCGGCGCGGGGCGGATCGGACGGCTCACGACCGGCAGGGCAGGCGTGGAGATCACCGGGTTCGCGCTGCCCGAGGCCGGCTGCCGCCCCCACGCCGTCGCGATCGCCCCGGACGGGACCTGCTGGTTCACCGAGTGGGCCACCGGCCGGATCGGCTCCGTCACCCCGGACGGGAAGGTCACCGAACACCCGCTCTCGGCCTTCGACCGTGAACCCCACGGGCTGGCCTTCGGCCCGGACGGCACCCTGTACGTCGCAGAGGAGCGCAGCGGCATCTCCAGGTGGGAGGTACACCACGCCGCCTGAGACCCGAATGGACGGCAAGGCCGGCAGAGCCAGGAAGAACCGACCCCGCAGCGCAGCAGCACCGTCGGCGATGGTGAGTGTCTTGCCGACGGCGGCTTCGGCGCCGGATTCCTCCCATGCCTTGCAGTCGTTTCGTTTCCGGTAAGTGGCCCGCCCACCACGACGATCAGGCGGGTGTCGGCGTCGACGACCACCTGGCGGTTGGTGGAGTACCGATAGTTCTTCGACTGGGCGGCCACGGCGTGGTCCCGGGTCGGGACCAGGCAGGGTGCCGTCCACGATGAGCACGGTGTCCTTGGTGAACCGATTGCGGGGCTGGAGCGCGAGCATCGGCTCGAGGTGGTCGATGATGCGGTCCGCTGCCGACTTGGACACCCCGAACAGCGGGGCGAGCTGCCGCATCGTCAAGTTCGTGCGCCAGTAAGCCGTATCCAGCAGTGCCCGGTCCTCCAGCGGAAGGCTCCACGGCCTGCCCTTGCGAACCGCATCCGCACCCTCGCGCCGCGGCACAGTCGCCGGCTTCCCGAACAGGCGCGGGCTCAGCCCGGTGAACGGGGCCATCCAGGACGGCTCCGACGCCGTGATCACACCGGCCACAAGGCATGGGACCATAGCGACCATGTCAGGTCAGGTCTGGGTGTCCCTCATATCGGTGGGCGGCGTTGTCCTCGGCGGCATGCTGTCCTACCTCGTCCAGCACAGGACCCAGTTGTCAGCGGAACGTGCTGAACAGCAGCGACAGCAGAGCGCGTTGTCAGAGGCTCGGCGCGCGGAACGGCTGGCGTTGCTGGAGCGGTTCATCGAGGTGGCGGCCGAGGCCGAACGCTCCGCGTTCAGTCGGCCTTCCGAGTGGGACGATACCCACGCCTGGTACGTCACGACCCAGGGCGTCATGAACAGGCTGTGGGTCGCAGAGCGGCTCATCCGCATCCAGTTCGCGCTGCCCGTACATGACGCGGCCCGTGCGTACTTCCTCGACCTCAACCGGACGGTGTGGGAAGGCTTGCCCGACGGCGAGAGCGTGCGGGACTACTTGGAGGACAACCGGCTGACGTTCCTCGACGCGGCCCGAGCGGTCATGGGATAGCCCAGCTGCCGGACTCCGAAGATCACTACGGGACAGCCCTTAGGGCGTGTATCGGGTCCTGATCGATGATCATCGCAGCCTCCGGGGTGGGTACCCCGTCTGGGGTGCGGGGTCCGGCGATCTGCGGCTGCGCCGTGTGGGTACGAGTGATACGAGTGACCGGAAGTGTTGCCTCAGGCAGGCAGCGGCGCGAGGAACCCGGCCGCGTGCCCGCCGGGACGGTGTGTCAGACCATGGCGAGCCGGTCCACCAACAGCTCCACCCTCGACTCGGCGTCCTCGGGCAGCAGGCGGCCCGCTCGGGTCAGGGTCGCCAGGCCGTGCAGCGCCGCCCAGAACACCTCGGTGAACAACCCCGGGTGGACGCCGTCGCCGGCGACCTCGCCGAGGGTTTCCAGCAAGGCGGCGAACGCGTCCTTCAGCGGCTCGGGGGTGTCCTCCTGCGCGTACGCCAGGCCGCCGTCGAGCTGGAACAAGGCGTCGTAGACCGCCGGGTTGCGTGCGGCGAAGTCGAGGTAGACGCGGGCGAGGGCGGCAACCCGCTCGCGCGGGCCGTTCGTGGCGGAGGTCGCGGCCCGCAGCGCCGCGGCCATCTCGGTCGCGCCCTCGAGGGCGACGGCGCCGATGATCTCGCGTTTGCCGCGGAAGTGGCTGTAGAGGACCGGCTGGCTGTATTCGATGCGCTCGGCGAGCCGGCGGGTGGTGACCGCGTCCCAGCCCTGCTGCTCGGCGAGTTCGCGGGCCGTCGCCACGATGAGGCGCTCGCGGTCCGCCCGTTCGCGCTGCTTGCGTTCCTGTACCGACATGATTCGATCCTAGCATTGCTAGACATGCGAGCGTTAGCAGTACTAGCGTTGCCTCATCATCTAGCGTCGCTAGTTCGCGGAGGGATCGTCATGCTCAACGCACTCGAGGTCGTCACCACCGTCGTCGTCGGCCTGATGGTGGGGGTGGAGTTCTCCGTCGCCTTCATCATGAACCGGATCCTGGACGCACTGCCCGAGGACAGCGGCCAGCTCGGCCACGCCCACGGCGGCCGGATGCTCGGCGCCCTGATGCCGTTCTGGTACATCGGCTCACTCGTCCTCAGCGCGATCTGGGCCGTCGCCGGATGGCACCACCACGGCGCCGGACTCGTCGTCACAGCCGCCGGACTGCTGATCCTCAGCGTGGTCATGTCGATCCTGCTGCTCGTCCCGATCAACAACCGGAACAAGACCTGGACCCCCGAGGACCGGCCCTCCGACTGGAAGGAGCAGCTGCACCGCTGGGACCGCTACCACTACATCCGCGTCGCCGTCATCGTCGCCGCGTTCACCCTCCTGGTCGCCGCCCTCGTCTGAGTACCTGCCGCTGAGATCCCACAGCTGCGATCCCGGCAAGCTGCACGCCTCGATCGGCCGTGTCCACGCGGCCTGATCAGACCCCACACGACTCGGCGAGCTCCACGAAGCTCACCAAGCTGACGAAGACACACATGGAGGAGATCAATGTCGCTGAAGAAGATCAACACCGTCCTGGCCGCCGCCTTCATCCTCTTCATCCTCTGGTTCGGGACGGAGTACATCCTGAGCCCGGAGACGACGGCGCCCGGCTACGGCCTGCCGAGTTGGCCGTCCGGCGACGGCGACGGCTTCCTGATCATCAAGGGAATCCGTGACGTCGTCCTGGCCCTGGTCCTGGGCATCCTGCTGGTGACGGGTCACCGCCGGGCGCTGGGCTGGGTGCTGCTGGTGGAAGCACTCGCCGCGTACGGCGACATGACCAACGTGCTGGCCCACCACGGCTCCGTGGCCACCGCGCTCGGCGTCCACTGCCTGACCGCGACACTGATGGTGGTCAACGGCCTGCTGGTCATGCACGAGACCCGCAACGCCGCGGTCGCTCAGGGAACGCCCGCCCCGCAGCCCGCCTAGCGCGGATCGGGTCGTGACCAATTCGCGGGTTTCGCCCCATGCCAGGCCCGACCTCACCAGAGCCACTCACCGGTGGAGGCTGCAGCCGGTCGTAGACAGCGGCGGCCATCGCGGCGGCCGCGCTCGGATCTCCGTCGACCCGAAGGCACGCGACGGTGTCCATGGCGATCAGGGCGTGGGTCATCACCGATGGCGAGGACGTCAGGGCCAGGGCGTCGGCCTGCGCCCCGTACGCGGCGGGGGTGTCGCTACGCCTCGGGGAGGTGCACGTGGCGCTTCTGGGCCGGGTATCCGAACCGGGTGTCCGGCGCCTCGGGTCCGTCCAGCTGTTCGGCCAGGGTGCGGACGTCGTCCACCGCTGGGGGCGGGCGCCAGGGACGTCGCCGACGGCGGCCAGGGTGCGGGCGTTGACGGCGGCTGCCAGCGTTCGCCGGCGGGCGTCCCGTTGTCGCCGGCGGGGGCTGCGGTGGCCGTCCGGGGGACGCCGGCGAGGGCTGCCGCCCGCCCTGTGGGGTGCGGTGTGGTGCCGAGCCATTCGCAGAACAGGACGGTGGCGTCGTCCTGAAGTTGACCGTCGTGGTGCTCGAGGACGCCGTGGATGAGGCGGCACATTGCCCTTCGCGTCCGCTGACCTCCGGCGAGCTGAACGCGATCGGGTGTCGTCGGCGGCCGTCGGGTGGGTCGCCCAGAACGAAGCCCGGAACGGGATGAAGACGTGCGTCCGCGCTAGCACCCAAGGTGCGCCACACGTTCCGGGGCGCGGGAGTTGTCGGAGCACTCCGTCATCTGCGAGCCGTGGCCCGGTGATCGTCTCACCGGGTGTGGTGGACGGGTGACTCCTGGGTGCGCGGGCGGCCGCGCCGCGGAGGCCTACCAGATCCGGGGGCAGAGGCGGGGGACATGGGCGCTTGGGTCACGTCTGAGGTGGTCGCAAGGCGCCGGCAATGACGGTGGTCACCATCTTGCGGACAGCGGCGGTCTGCGGTGGCGCGCTTGCCCGGTCGGCGAACAGCAGGTGCCCGGCCCCGACGAGGATGGAGGCGATTGTGTCGATGTCGGCGTCGTCGGCCAGGCGCCCGAACTCCCGCTCGGCGGTGATGTAAGCGGCGATCATGGCGGTGCCTTGCACGGCCAGTGGGATGCCGGGCAGACCGGCCTCACGCAGCCGGGCGCGGAGGCCGTCGCGGAAGGTGATGAGCGCGACGATCGCTACCGTGATCGGCCCGAACAGGTCCCGCAGTGCGTCGGCGAGATTGTCCACCACGCTCCCGGTGCCTGCGGCCGCGCGCAGAGCCTGAGCCGGAACAGTGGCGCTTCACGTGGGAGCGCACCTATTCCCGAGAGGAGTGGCTCGACCAGCTCCCCACCTTCGGCGTGGCGGAGGTCCTGGACAGCGTCGGGACTGCGATCGACTTGCTCGGCGGCCATGCCACCATGCCCTACACATCCGTCGTGATCACCTCGACACGATCCGATAGGGCCTGACCTGACCGCCGCAAACCTCGGGCGTCGCCGGGCGCGAGCAGACTGGTGAGCTCGGCGACGTCCCACACGACTATCGCGACGGGCCTGGGCAGGTCGCATCGTTGTCGGTGGCGTTCTGCGGCAGTGCCCGCGGCGGTTCGGGTCGGCGGCGCTCGCCCCCGAGGGCACGGCCAGCAGGCCGCACACGATCAGGACGATCGTGAGACCGGCGATCAGACCGCTCGGACGATGGTTGCCGCCTAAGGAAAAGGGCCGTAACCAGGAGGTTCTCAGAACATGGGGAAAGCCGGACATCCAGTGACGTCCTCTCGTGGAAGTGGATCGGGTTCCTGCCCGCACGGCGCGGCCGAGCACGCCGCGCAGAATCGGCGGGGTTGCGGGACCAAAGGGGGTGAACGCACGCGGTCGCCACGGGCTCTCTCCGTGCGATTCCGGCGCCCCCGCTCCGGAGTCGGGTGCGTCGTGATGGTGGCGCCGGGTTCATCGGCGCTGGGGCTCGGGGCCCGAGTGGTGATGTTCGCGGGTGGCGGGGTTCAGGCCGATGCGCTGGTGTCGTAGAAGGCGCGGGCGGCGAGGCCGATCCACTCGGGGCGTTCCCAGGAAGGCCAGCGGGTACGGGCGTTCTCGGCGATGGTGGCGGCCGTCTTGTCGGCGGTGGCGCCGCGCTCGCGCAGCCGCAGGGCTTCGTCGCGGACGTAGGCGAGGTAGTCGCGGACGTCGTGGATGAGCGAGGCGTCGGTCACCTCGCCGTGACCGGGAACGACGGTCTGTGGGGCGAGTGCGGCAAGCTCGTCGAGCACGCCGATCCAGCCCTCTCCGTCCACATCGGTGTCGTGGGGCGGGAAGTACGGGGCGATCGGGAAGATGCGGGTCTCCAGCAGATCGCCGGCGAACAGCACCCGGCCGTCCACGAGGACGATCTGGTCGGATCGGGTGTGCGCGGGACCGACCTCGCGCAGCAGCACGGTACGGCCGCCGAGGTCGATCTCGGCCTCGCCCTCGTAGACCAGATCGGGGTCGACCAGTTCGACTCCTTCGAGTTCGGCAGCGACCGCGGGGCTCAGGCCCTTGAACATGTCGAGGTAGCCGGCTCCCTTGCGCCGCAGTTCGGCGCGCTGGCCGCTGTTGTAGACGATCGTGGCGGCGCCCTTGAACGCCTGCGCGCCGAAGCCGTGCTCAGGATGGAAGTGGGTGAGGGTCAGGTACAGGCGGCGGCCGCCGGCCAGGCGCCGGGCCTGCTCCAGCACCAGTGCACCGTTGCGGGGGCCGATGCCGGTGTCGATGACCAGCGCGGCCTTCTCCCCGAGGACGATGCCGACGTTCGGGACCAACTCGACGCGGTGGTCCGGGATGACGAAAACGCCCTCGGACACTTCGACGGGAGATCCCGCTACGACGGGCGGGGGGCCGTGCAGGACATCCGGCGCGCCGTCGGAAGCGAGAGGCGCGGGGTCGGTGGCGCACATGACACAACTCCAAATCTGAACAGTGTTGAGATTTCGGTCCGAGCGTAACACCCAATCTGAACAGGGCTAAGATGGAGCCATGGCGAAGGAGCGATATCACCACGGGGACCTGCACGGCGCGTTGCTCGACGCGGCAGAGACCCTCGTACGGGAGCGGGGGGCCGACGGCTGGTCGCTGCGTGAAGCATCGGCGCGGGTCGGTGTCAGCCCCAGCGCCGCCTACCACCACTTCGCCTCGCGTGACGCACTCGTGTCCGCCCTGTCCGAGGTCGTGCTGGCCCGGCTGGGGAACCGCCTGCGCGACGCCATGGACGCGGCGCTGGAGCAGGGTCCCGAACGCCTCGCCGCATGCGGGCGCGCCTATGTCACCTGGGCCGTCGAAGACCCGGCCGTCGCCCGGCTCGTCTTGCGCGGCGGCGCCACAACGGCGCAGTCCGCCATCTCACCCCACCCGCACGACGTGCTCGCGACCGAACTCGACCGCTTGACCGAAACGGGCCACCTGCCCCCGGGAACCCGCCCGGGCGCCGAATTCGTGGTCTGGGCCGCCATCCACGGCCTGGCCGTCCTGCTCATCGACGGCCTCGTGCACATCGATGACCGGGAAGGCATGGAATGCCAGACCGAACGTCTGGTCTTCGCCACCTTCAACGGCCTGGCGCGGGAAACCGCCCCTGAGTCCCACCGGCCCACGCCCACCACCACGCACACGCGACGCCTCACCCAGAGCCCGGCCCCCAGCCCCGCACCGCACACGCCCTCGCCCTCGTCCTGAAGGGCCCGCGGGAGGGCTCTGTCGGCCCGGCGGATCCGGGGGCTCACGCGGGTGGGACGGTGGCGATGCCGCCTTCCTCCTCGGGGCTGATCGGGAACGTCGCATCTTGGCGCCGCACCACCACAGCGGGCGGCCGTAGGCGAGGATGCAACTCCACCTCCAGTACGGCGAACAGCACATCGCTCAGCTTCGGCCGACGCCTGGAACACCATGCCCCCACACCCGAGGGGAGGCCGGACACGGATTCGCCCCGGCAGAACTCGGCGAGTC